>NZ_ACJM01000001.1:0-300000 GCF_000174415.1 Dethiobacter alkaliphilus AHT 1 | reverse complement strand
TACCGCCTCTGCTGCCCGGGCAGCATTTTTGTCGCCTAATAAAAGTTGGCGCCCGGCCGGCGTCACACTGTTTAAAGACAGAGTTATTTCCAGCGGCGCCAGTGCTTTTAGCTTACCGATGGTTTGGGCTGTTAAAAGCGTGCCGTTTGTGGTCAGGGCAAATACCGTATCCGGCAATAAGCTGCGCAGCTTTTCCAAAACGGTAATAATCTGCGGATGGGTGAAAGGCTCTCCTTCATCCAGGCGGGTAGCCGATTCTCCGATAATCACTTTCTGATTCGGGTCCAGAAACTGCGCCAACTCCAATATCTGATCCACAGAAAGGGGCGGCAGCCTGAAGGTGTTCACCTCCGGCGGGTTCTGCCGGTGGCTGCAAAAGATGCAGCCCAGGTTACATACCGAGGTAAGGGGCAGCACATTGTCCTGCGATACTGCGGTTAACAAGTAAGGGTACAGATCAGGCCGGTCCGTTGTCTTTTTCATGCAAACGCTCCGCAATGGTATGGCCCAACTCCGTCACATCGCCGGCCCCCATGGTGAGAACCATATCACCGGCCTGCAGCATGGCCAATACTTTTTCCACAATTTCATTTTCATCGTCTATTTGTTCCACATCTACACCTTGGGCACGGATTCTCTCCGCCAGTACAGAGGATGAAACTCCTTCCAGCGGCTCTTCACTGGCGGCATAGATGCGGTGCAAAAACACTTTATCGGCCTGGCCGAAAGAGCGGGCAAAATCGTCCATAAAATACTGGGTGCGTGAATAGCGATGCGGCTGGAAAACCGCAATTACCCGTCGGGGTTTATTGGATCTGGCCGCCTGCAGCGTTACCTGTACCTCGGTGGGATGATGGGCGTAATCATCTATCACCAGCAGGTCGTTTTTTTGGTACAGGAACTGGAACCGTCGGTCGGCACCGCGAAATTCGCCCAGTCCTTTTTGGATATCGGCAAAGGAAACTCCCAGCTCCAAACCCACCACCACTGCTGCCAGAGCGTTTAGAACATTATGGCTTCCCGGAACGTGCAGAAAAATTTCTCCCAGCTCCGCTTCGCCGCGCCGGACGGTAAAGCGGGTACCCCATCCCTGTGGGCGCAGGTCGGTGGCACGATAGTCGCCTTTATCCCGGCCGTAAGTAATGATTTTCGACAAATGATCCGGCACCATATCTCCCAGGTACTGATCCTCTGCATAAAGGATGGCTGTGCCTTCAGGCTTGATATTCTTTAAAAACTGCCGGTAGCCGCTTAAAAGCAGGTCGAAGTCACCTTCATAATGTTCCATGTGGTCTGCTTCGATATTGGTTACCACCGCCAGGCTGGCATTATAGCGCAGAAACGAATTATCGCTTTCATCGGCTTCCGCCACCACATATTGCGAGCGACCGATACGCGCGTTGCCGCCAAAATCGTTTAGCACACCGCCGATAAAGGCAGTGGGATCCAGGCCTCCGCTGGTCAATACTTTAGCCACCATGGATGTGGTGGTGGTTTTGCCATGGGTGCCGGCGATGGCAATGCCAAAACGACCGTTTAAAAAATGGGCCAACAGCTTAGAACGGTGCCAGATAGGCAACCCGGCCTGCACCGCCGCCGCATACTCCGGGTTGTGCCGGGGGATGGCCGTGGAGTAAATAACCAGTTCCGCCCCGTCAACATAGCTCTTGTCGTGACCCTGGTGAACCTCCGCACCTTCCCGGGCCAACTTCTCCGTAATTTTACTCTGCTTTTGGTCGGAACCACTGACGCTGTATCCCATATCCAACAGAACCCGCGCCAAAGCACTCATTCCGTATCCACCAATACCAATAAAATGAATCCTTTTAATGTTCTTCAGCAAAAGCTGACCCCTCTTTCCCATAGTCTCGCTTTTTAGTGTATTCACAAGACCATTATTCTGAACCTATTAGCACACATTTGTTAGTGAAACAGGGTTTTACACCAAGCTGCCCCGGCATTCGCCAACAACTTGTGTCGAACCACAGCCCGCTTGTGTCGAAGCTTAGTTGTCGAATTAAAGCGGATTTACTTATGAAATATTATTATGTAAATAGATGCTGCATGCGAAATCTGCGGATTTTAAACAATTTGTTGATGTTTAGCACACGGAAGTTACATAATAATCCACAGAATCCACAGGCTTATCCACAGAAAACACCCCAATTATTACGGGAACATTAATTTTTATCCACATTATCCACAGGTGGTTAACATAAACCACAGGCCTTGTTATGGTCGTAACATTAGTAGTGTAAATGCCAGTTTATGTCTAAAACGGGCGTGGCATTTAAGTCGAGTCCTGCGAATTTTTGCCTCTTAAATAAATCATACCCGGCGGCGGCCACCATGGCAGCGTTGTCGGTGCATAATTCCATGGGCGGATAGAGCAGCCGGCGGCCGTCTTGTTCCAAAGCCTGGGCCAGTCGCCGGCGTAACAGGCTGTTGGCCGCTACTCCCCCGGCCAGTAATACGGTTTGGGCTTGTTTGGACCGTGCCGCCGCCCGGGTTTTTTCCACCAATATCTCCACCACCGCATGCTGAAAGCTGGCGGCCACATCGGCAGTGTTAACAACCTCGTTTTTCTGCCGCAAATTATGCAGTGTATTGATAACAGCAGACTTTAGGCCTGAAAAGGAAAAATTAAAAACTTCGTCCTGCCCGGAAAAGGCACGGGGGAAAACAAAAGCTGAGGAATCGCCGTTACGGGCAGCACGATCCACCGCCGGGCCGCCGGGATAACCAAGGCCTAAAACGCGGGCCACTTTATCAAAGGCTTCTCCCGCTGCATCATCGCGGGTGGCGCCTAACAGAACCGCATCAAAGCGTGACGTCATATACAAAAGGCTGGTGTGCCCCCCGGAAACCACCAGACAAACAGCGGGGAATTCGATGTGGTGCACGAGAAAATTGGCGGCTACGTGGGAAAAAATATGGTTTACCGCCACCAGGGGTTTATCCAGGGCGTAGGCCAGGGTTTTGGCGGCATTTACCCCCACCAAAAGAGCTCCCACCAGGCCTGGTCCGTGGGTAACGGCAATAGCCGACAAATCAGCAAATGTTACGCCTGCCTCAGCAAGTGCCTGGGCCACCACGTCATTGATAATCTCCAGGTGTTTACGGGAGGCAATTTCCGGCACCACACCGCCAAATTTGCAATGATCTTCAATCTGGGAAGCGATGATATTGCTGTGCATTTTATTGCCGTCTGCCACCACGGCAGCGGCGGTTTCATCACAGGAGGTTTCAATTCCCAAAATCAGTGTTTCCGACATTTTTCTTCACATCCGTTCAGCGCAGGGCTTCCGTTTCCACAAGCTGCCCCAACCTGGTCTCTCCATAATAATTCTCACTTTTATCTTCTGTGAGCAAAACGTTATTTAGATCATAAAACTTCCCTCTGGCTCTGGACAGCGCTCTGTTAATAAAGGGAATTCCCCTTTCTAATCCACGCCTTGCCAGTGATATTGCTTCCTCTACATCTTCGCTTACAGCCAGGATGAAAGCATCCTCCGCTGCAAGTAACGGGCCGGCAGTTTCATCCCAGTTTCTTTGTAAATCAACCAGCCGCTCTCTGGCCTGACCTGCAGTAAGAGCGGTCTCTCCGCGCAAAAGATGATAACTCTGCAGTACATAATCACCTTCCGCCGCCGATTCCTGCACCAGGCCAAAAAGCTGCCTGCCTTGTTCCTCTCCAAACTCAGAGACAAACCGTGCTTCCAGCTCGGTGGGTTCAAAGGCCTCCACCACAGGGGGAGTGGGAATGGCCGGCGTTTCACTGAGATAAACAATTGCTATTACGGTGATGGACAGAATAAAAATCAGTGAGCTGAAAAAAGCGATGCGTGCTGCTTTAGTGTGCAGGCAAAGCCGCTTACAAAATTTTTCAAACATTATTCTCCTCCGGTTAGGGCTGTCCCTCTGCGCCTTCAAACCCGTGGCCGCGCTGCAAATCCTCCAGCCACATAATCATTGCATCTTCATCCCGATAATAATTGGGCCGGACGCCACAGGAAACAAAGCCAAATTTTTTATATAAATCCTGAGCCTTTCGATTGGAAAACCGCACTTCCAGCGTCATTCGCAGGGCACCTTTTTCTCTTGCTACCTTAATCAGGTGATACAAAAGCATTTGGCCCACACCGCGATTTTGCCTGGTGGGGCACACTGCAAGGTTAGTGACATGGGCTTCATCAAGGATTATCCAAATACCGGCATATCCCACCACTTCATCATCTTCCACTGCCACATAATACGAAGCAAAACTATTATCCACCACTTCTCCGGCAAAGGCATGCCTGGTCCAGGGGTAACGGTACACCATTTTTTCAATCTGGGCTACCCGGTCAACGTGAGAAAATTTCATCGGTTCAATTGTCACAGTCAAGCCCAGTGCCTCCTTGCTTTTTGCGGGCCAAATATTTCACTTCCGCCTCGGAACGGCGTACATATTGGGGCTCCAAATCCCGCCATGTCCGGCCGCCACCGGCCTGCAGCTCTTTTAGGCCCAGTCGGGCTACCGCCGCTGCGCGGCAGACAGAGCTCTCCGGAGGCATAAAGCAGGCCCGCCGGCCCAGAGCATCAGCTATTGTCTCCCGATGAAGGGGTACCGCATCTCCCACAAACAGCACATCCTTTTCCCCGTCTTTGAGCTCAGCCAACAGTTCACCCAAGGCCAGAGCCCGTTCCTTTTGGATATGCTCAGGCAGCTCTCCCGGCAGAAATACGGCGTTGTATACCTGGTCGCGCCGAGCATCAAGAATGGGACAGACTACTCCGGGGAAATGGGGGTGCTGTGCGGCCAAGGCCTGGAGGGTGGAGACTCCCGCCAGGGGAACAGCCAGGGCCTGGCCAAGCGATTTGGCCGTTACCATACCGATACGCACTCCGGTAAAGGAGCCGGGACCTGCAGCTACCGCCACACCGTCCAGATCGGCGGGTTTTAGGCCTGTATCACGAAGCATGGCTGCAATCAAAGGCAGCAGACGTTCCGAATGTGTTTTTTTAACCTGCAGGTTGTATTCTGCCAGTGTTTTTTCTTCCGACACCAGTGCCACACTACAGACCAGCGTAGCGCTGTCGATTCCCAGTACCCTCAACGTTTTGTACCCCCCGCAGCCAAGGCAGTGATTACCTGTTCATAGGGCCCGGCCTCTGCCCTCAGCACCAGTCGCCTTTTAGTGGCGCTTAGTACTTCTATGGTTACCTGCAGTACAGGCAGAGTAAAATACTCCGGGAACTTTTCCGCCCACTCCAACAGGCTGACGCCGTCGCCGTCTAAATATTCCTCCATGCCCAATTCAAAAAGCTCCTCTTCCGATTCCAGACGGTACAGGTCAAAATGATAAAAAGGAATGCGTCCCTGATGGGCATTCATCAAGGTAAAGGTGGGGCTTTGGATGTGGGTGGCCACACCGAGCCCCTGACCCACCCCGCGGGCAAATACGGTCTTGCCCGCTCCTAAATCACCCTGTAAAAGCACCACCGCCCCGGGAAACAAACTTTTTCCCAGCTCCGCCGCTACCTGCTCCGTCTCCTCTTCACTATGGGTATAAATTACATGTTCCAATGTTCAACCACCTTAAAAATGCTGAAAACCCTTAATCGTTAGTTTTACCCGTTTTCCCTCTTTTGTAACCATCCACAGGCCCTTTTCCCCCACCACTTTACCGATTGGCATAAGCGGCACTCCAAAGCGACTTTCATACTCCCGGGACAGGGACGCAAATCGCCGGCTTTGCACAGCCAAAAGTAGCTCATAATCTTCGCCGCCGTTTAAGGCCCATTCCGCCGCCAAACTTTGCGCCAGAGGAGCAATCTGTTGGGCAGCAGGGTGGACCGGGATTTTATCTTCCTCCAACAGCACTCCGCAGCCGCTGGCCTGGCTTATTTCACCCAAGTCCTCCAAAAGACCGTCTGAAATGTCCATGGCTGCGGTAACTGCACCGCTGTGGGCCAGAAAATCAGCTTCCCGTACCCGGGGGACGGGACGGAAGTGGGCATTCAGAGCCTGAGAACGCAGCTTTTCCGGGCAGTCCAGCTCCCTGTTTAAAAGCAGAGCCAGGCCGGCGGCAGAAGCGCCAAGGGGCCCGGTGGTACAAAGTATATCTCCGGGAGAGGCACCGCTGCGCAAAAGTGCTTTTTGCCGGTCAACTTCCCCCTGCACCGTGATACTGATCATCAGAGGGCCGGGTGAAGAAACGGTATCGCCACCGCTGATGGTGGTGCCCAATTCTGCGGCCAGCGGACCCATGCCACGGTAAAACTCCAGAATAAATTCCACCCCTGTTTCTTTGGGCAAAGCCAGCGCCACATACGCGTGGCGCGGCACGCCACCCATGGCGGCAATATCGCTGATATTTACCGCCAGAGCTTTGTAGCCCAAATCCGCAGGAGTCATGGCAGGCAGCAAAAAATGAACGCCCTCCACCAGCATATCTTTGCTGGTAACAAGCCACGCTTCTTTATTACAGGTTGTCAGAGCCGCATCATCGCCTATTCCCACAAACCCGTTGGCCGAGGCGCTTTCCCCAAGCACTTCGGTGATCTGTTTTATCAGGGCACGTTCGCCCAAATCCTTTATTTTCATGCATTACCACCTATTTTCTGATTATAGCGCTCTTTTGCCCAAAAAACAATGTACAGCGCTATTAAAAATTGTTACAGGTTGATAAAAACCTGGCATGGTTGTTTGTATGGCCGTCAGAATTAGGGTATACTGGAAATATCGCAGTAATTCAGAGAATCGGGGTGAAACCAATGAAAAAGTCGCGAGATGTTGTGGGCCTGCCTGTTATTGAGCTTAGCGAAGGAAAGCTGCTGGGGCGGATTCACAGTTTGGTGATCAATCCTGCCACCCGCAGCGTGGCTGCACTGGAGGTGGGCGAACGCTCACTCCTGAAAACAAAAACCGAGTTAATTCCCTTTGCCTCAATTCGCAGCATCGGTGGTGACGCCGTCACGCTGCAGAGCCATGATGCGGTACAGCAGGCGGATGAACAGCCGGAATTAGCTGCCCTTATGGACCGAAAAATAATAGGCACCAAGGTTGTTACGGTGGACGGGTCGCTGGCCGGCACAGTGGAGGAGCTGTCCTTTACCGCAGAGGATGGCGCCTTAACGGAAATATTTTTGCTGGTAGACAAAACCCGTGAGCACCTGGCCCTGCCGGTGGCGGTGGTGGAAAACTTTGGCCGTGATTTTATTATCGTTAATGCAGATTATCTGGTGCAGGCCCGCGAAGCGGAAGCAGTGGACACCACAGACCGGATGGGTCGTCAGATTCCCCACTCCCTGGAAGCCAAAGCGATCGAATTTGTGCTGGAAAGGGAAGCCGGTCAGGATGTGACCGATGACGACGGCAACTTTATTATTCGCAAAGGAGAAACGGTAACCATTGACGTCATCAGCCATGCCCGGGAGAAAAACCGCCTTACACAGGTATTGATTGCCGCCGGCGTCAGTGAATTGCTGGAGGGTCTGGACTTTACCAGGGAAAAGCTGGACACCGGCAGCAAAAAGCTTTTGGAAAGCTGGCAGAGCCTGCGGGACCGCTCCCATGAATGGCTGGTCCGCAGACTGGAAGATGACAGACCGGGTCCCACTTCCGAGCTGCGGGAACTCTGGTTTCAGCTGCAGGGGCGCCTGGCTCAGGGCGGCCGTGAACTGGAAGATGAAACCCGGACCAAGATTCGCCAATATGTGCTGGGTAAAAAGCTGGCACATCCGGTCTATGATAAAAACGGCATCCTGCTGGGAGGCCGGGGTGATCAGGTAACCGCCGAGATGCGTGAGGCGGCAGAAAATGCAGAACGCCTGCCGCAGCTGTTTTTGTCAGCGGCAGCAGGCGATGTACAACTGGCTCTTGACCCCATTAAAAAACAAATTAAAGATGTCTTAGGAGATTAGCAGCACTCGGCTTCGGTGCCCAGTGCTTCCGCCACAACTTTCATGGCACAAAACTCCCCGCACATGGAGCATTCCTCTCTGTGTTCGGGGTTTTTCTTTTTGCGCACCGCCGCAGCATGACCGGGGTCGATGGAAAGCTCGATCTGCTTCTCCCAGTCCAGTGCCTTGCGCGCTTTGGCCATGGACAAATCCCACTCCGCTGCTCCGGGAAGACCTTTGGCAATATCGGCGGCATGGGCGGCAATGCGGCTGGCCATTATGCCGTCACGCACATCTTTGGCATCGGGCAGGCCCAAATGTTCTGCCGGAGTTACATAGCAGAGGAAATCCGCACCGGCCCAGGCAGCCAGTGCTCCGCCGATGGCGGAAGTAATATGGTCATAACCCGGCGCCACATCGGTGACCAGCGGCCCCAGCACATAAAACGGTGCCCCTTTACACAGCGATTTCTGCAGGTCAACATTGGAGCGCACCTGATCCAGCGGCACATGGCCCGGGCCTTCCACCATCACCTGCACGCCCTTCTCCCAGGCCCGCTCCACCAGTTCGCCCAAAACAAGCAGCTCCTGAATCTGCGGGCCGTCGGTGGCATCAGCCAGGCAACCGGGTCGCAGCCCGTCACCCAGGCTAAGGGTCACATCATAGCGGGCAGCAATTTCCAATAGCTCATCGTAGCGTTCATAAAGCGGATTTTCCCGGTCATGGTGCAGCATCCAACCGGTAAGAAAGGCGCCGCCGCGGCTGACAATATCGGCCACGCGCCGGCGTTTTTTCAAGACGTCAATGACCTGGCGGGTAATCCCGCAGTGGACGGTAATAAAGTCCACCCCGTCTTTACACTGCTCCTCCACCACGTCAAAAAGGTCGTCGGCGGTCAGCTTCATCATGGCACCGTAGCGCACATTGGCTTCTGCGGTGGCCTGATAAACGGGGACCGTCCCCACCGGCAGGGGCGAGGCGCCCAGCATGCGCCGCCTGGTATCGGTAATATTGGGGCCGGTGGATAAATCCATCACCGCATCGGCGCCGGCATCCACAACCTGTCGCAGCTTCTCCAGTTCCGCCTCAGGATCGGGGAAATCGGTGGATGTACCGATATTGGCATTAACCTTTGTCTTGGTGCCTTTGCCAATGGCGCATGGCTCCAGCGACTTATGATTAACATTGGCCGGCACCACCAACGTGCCGTCAACCAAACCCTGCCGGATCAGCTCCGGTTCTACATTTTCCTTTTTGGCAGCAGCAATCATTTCCTGAGTGATAATTCCCTCTCTTGCTTTAATCAGTTGTGTCACTTATTTCCCCTCTTCTCCCAGTTGTTTTGGCGCGGCAACCGCCACGCCTTTTAATACTACAAGTCCTAATACCGCACCGGCCAGGCTGCTGGTGGCAAAGGGTATCACAAAAACAAAAGCAATGGCCTCACTTCCTAGTACCAAGCGTGCCAACGGGACTGCCGCCAGGGCTCCCAGGATACCGGTGCCGAAAACTTCGCCCACAGCCGCAGCATAATCCCGCTTAAAGAACCTAAAAGCATAACCGGCCACAAAGGCACCAATCATACCGCCGGGAAAAGCCAAAACCGTTCCGGTCCCCAACAGGTTACGCAGCAGCGCCACGGCAAAAGCCACCAGCACCGCGGGCCCGGGACCCAATAATACTGCCGCCAGCACATTAATGGCATGCTGAACCGGAAAAATCATGGCTCCTGCCACAGGAATGGAAAAAACGCCGGCTAAGGTCCCAATTGCAGTTAACAGGCCCATTGCCACTAATCTTTTTACACTCACTGGTTTATCATCCTTTCTTTGATATTTTGTCTGGTTTTAATTGTTTGCTCATCTAACCGATACAGTTCATCAAAAAGCTGAGACTTAAAAGAAGCCGGTGCATCAGAATTGCGTGCCGCCAGCTCCGCCGCCACATTAAAGGTCACAAGTGCTGCCACCGCAGCCTTAAGGGTATCTTTTTCCACCGCAGCAAAGCAGCCCATCACAGAGGCTGTCATACAGCCTGTTCCTACCACCGTAGCCATGAGGGCATTACCGTTTGTAACCTCCACCATTCTCTCTCCGTCGGTGACCCGGTCCACCGCACCGGTTACCGCCACCACAGCATTGGTATCCCGGGCCAGGGAAGCGGCCAGCTCCACCACATCACCGCTGACGTTAATGGACTCCACTCCCTTAATCTCGGCGGCACCTCCGGCCATTATGGCAACTTCTGCTTCATTCCCCTTAATGATGCTGATTTTAATTTCTTTTAATAGACGCTTGGCTGCCTCTAAGCGCAGGGAAGTGGCTCCGGCTCCCACCGGATCCAGCACCACAGGCAGGCCCAGCTCATTGGCCCGCCGGCCCGCCAGCACCATGGCATCCACCTGCGCCGGCGTCAGCGTCCCGATATTTAATACCAAAGCCCCGGCATGACTCACCATCTCCGCCACCTCTTGGGGCGCATGGGCCATAATGGGTAGCCCTCCTGCCACCAGCGTCACATTGGCACACTCACTCATGGTCACCATATTGGTAATATGATGCACCAAAGGCTTTTCCTCTCTCAACTTCTCCAACAACCCACCAATCTCCAAAACCAAAACCTCCTCACACAAAATGGGGACGGACCTTTTTTCGCAAAAACCATGCAAAATCCTGCACAAGAAAGGCGCGCTCTTTCGGTTTCCTCAGCGCGCGCCTTTCAGTACTGCTTACACTAGCAGCTTCGCTATCTGCGAAGCGTTATAATGCTAGCAGTAAACAAAAATAAGCCGCGGACCGGTTTAGTCCGCGGCTTTGCTTCTGTTACTTCTGTTGCGCTGCCACTTTTGCGGTCCTTCCCTACGCTGGTATAATCCATCTCAGGTTCGAAGGGTTGGCCGGGTTTGTCGCCCCTGCCTCTCAGCCCACACTGGTGGGCACCCCCAGGAAAGATATGCAGTTGTGTTTATCCTATTTTAGCTAAAGACGCCTTCTTCTGTCAAGACTTTCTCCAGCGCTTCGATAAACCGTTTATTTTGCTCGGAAGTACCAACGGTCACCCGGACCACATCCGGTGCGCCGAAAATGTCGCCGGTGCGCACAATGACACCCAGGCGCATCAGCTTGGCAAATGCTTTTTGACAGTCGGCTTTTATCTGAACCCAGATAAAGTTGGCATGGGTGGGCTGGTAAGGAAGGTTCATCCGCTCAAACTCTTCGTAGAGATACTTTTTGCCTTCCTCATTCATGGCCACGCTGTTTTTGACATGATCCACGTCTTCCAAAGCGGCCAGGGCTGCGCCCTGGGCAATCAAGTTTACGTTAAAGGGTTCTTTAACCCGGCTAATCAGGCCGATAAGCTCTGGCTTGGCTACGCCATAGCCGATGCGCAGGCCCGCCAAACCGTAAATCTTGGAGAAAGTACGCAGGACAATAACGTCCCGCTCCTGACGGACAAACTCCAGGGTATCGGGGTAATCCTCAGCCAGAACGTATTCGAAATATGCTTCGTCAAAAATGGTTATTACCCCTTGGGGCAGTTTATCCAAAAAGGCTTCTACTTCTTTCTTACCTACCATGGTACCGGTGGGGTTATTGGGGTTACAGACAAAAACCAGCTTGGTATTCTCTGTCACCGCCGCCGCCATAGCCTCCAGGTCGTGGGTAAGGTCTTTGGTGGGCACCATCACGGTACGTGCCCCCATGATTTTTGCCGCAAAATCATATTCGGAAAATGAAGGGTTAGCCATAATAATTTCGTCCCCTTCATCCAGAAACGCTTCGGCAATCAGTTTAATTACTTCATCGGACCCGTTGCCCACAACTAAATGGGAAAAAGTCAGGTTTAACTTTTCCGCCAGGGAATTTTTCAGATAGTAGCAGTTGCCGTCTGGATAGGTGGCAACTTTGTTGATTAGCTCCTGCATCACTTTCAATGAGGCCGGTGCCGGTCCCAGCGGGTTTTCGTTGGATGCCAACTTGATCACATCAGAGATGCCTAACTCCCGCTCCACTTCTTCCACCGGCTTACCCGGCACGTAGGGCTTAATTTCCATAATTTGTTGTCTGTGTAATTGTTTTACCATGGCCGCCTCCTATAACTCACGTTTATCGATGACACGTTTAGCTTTCCCTTCACTGCGCGGAATAGTCTTGGGCTCCACCAGGCGGATTTTTGCGCTGATGCCCAAAATGGAATCTATTTGCGAGTGAATCTTTTTCTCCAGCTCTTCTAAACGCTTAATCTTATCAGAGAACATGCGCTCTGAAACTTCCACCTGAATTTCCAGCATATCCAAGCTGCCCTTGCGGGTTACCACCAGCTGGTAGTGCGGTTCTGTTTCACCGATTTCCAGCAAGACACTTTCCACCTGGGTGGGGAAAACGTTAACGCCGCGGACAATAATCATATCATCACTGCGTCCGGTGACCTTAGCCATGCGCACATGGGTGCGTCCACAGAGGCAGGGCTCCACAGTCAATGTGGTAATATCCCGGGTCCGGTAGCGGATAATGGGCAGTGCTTCTTTGGTGACAGTGGTGATGGCCAGCTCGCCTTTTTCACCGTAAGGCAACACTTCGCCGGTGGCCGGGTCAATGATTTCGGGAATAAAGTGGTCCTCGAAGATATGCAGGCCACACTTCTCTTCACATTCAATGGCCACACCGGGCCCGATAATTTCACTGAGTCCGTAAATATCGGTGGCACGGATACCCAAACGCCGCTCAATTTCCTGGCGCATATTCTCAGACCAGGGTTCGGCGCCGAAAATTCCAGCATGCAGCTTAAATTCATCCAATGATAATCCCATCTCTTCAATTACTTCGGCGATAAACAGCGCATAACTGGGCGTGCAGGTTAAAACGTTAGTGCCAAAGTCCTTCATCACCATTACCTGACGCTGGGTGTTTCCGCCGGAAATGGGAATAACAGCTGCACCCAAAAGCTCCGCGCCGTAATGAACGCCCAGGCCCCCGGTAAACAGGCCGTAACCGTAGGCGTTTTGCACCACAGAATTACGGGTGGCGCCGGCACTTACCAAAGAACGGGCCATCAGCTCAGACCAGGTGGCCAAATCATTTCTGGTATAGCCCACAACGGTGGGTTTCCCGGTGGTTCCTGAAGAAGAGTGATAGCGTACAATTTCATTTTGCGGTACCGAAAACAGGCCAAACGGGTAATTGTCCCGGAAATCCTGTTTTACTGTAAACGGTAATCTGGACAGATCGTCCAGGCTTTGAATATCACCCGGCTCGATTCCTTCGGCCTGAAAAACGCGACGATAATGGGGAACGCTGTTGTATACCCGTTCTACCGTCTTTTTCAAGCGCTTAAGCTGCACTTCCTGCAGCCTGTCCCTCGACATGCATTCCGCTTCGCGATTCCAATACAAGGTCAAGCCCCCCTCAATACTACATACATGGTTTAGGTTATAAAGGTGAGGTTTTCGACAGGACCCTGCCAATCTCCTGCCACAAAGGCAAATTCCCTGAAAAATCCGTCAACCACTCCCCCGCTGTCATAACCTTCTCCTGTTTGGAATACCCATATAAAGACTTATACCGACAATCTCTCGAGGAGGTCTGTGATGATTAAAAGTGTGGTGATTACAAAAAGAAGCCGGTTTGTGCTGATGTTTCTGGCGACAGCTCTTTTTGTTCTGTCCCTCTTTTGGCTTTTTGGCGGTGAACGGGCCGACCCCACAGTGGGCCAGAAGCGACTGCTGCCCATCTACTATGTGGATACCGAAGAAAAGAAAGTGGCCATTTCTTTTGATGCATCCTGGGGTGCCGAGTACACCGAAACCATCTTAGGCATTTTGAAGGAAAATGATATTAAGACCACTTTTTTCCTCACCGGGTTCTGGATAGAGAAATACCCGGAATTGGTAAAAAAAATAGTGGCCGAAGGCCATGAACTGGGCAACCACACCTGGACTCATCCCCACCTGAATACCCTTGATAAAGAATCCATCAAAAAAGAGCTGCAGCGTGTGCACGCCGCCCTCACCGACCTGGGTGGCAAAGAGCCCTACCTCTTCCGCCCTCCTTTTGGTGAATACAGTGACAAAGTAATTGAAGTAGCCGATGAACTGGGTTACAAAACTATACAGTGGAGCATCGATTCACTGGACTGGAAAGACTTAGGTGCCACAACCATTACCCAGCGGGTCACAGAAAAGTTCCATCCCGGCGCCATCATTCTCTTCCACAATAACGGCCGCTATACCGCCGATGCCCTGCCGAACATAATTAAATTTGCCCAGGAAAACGATTATGAAATCATCCCCATCTCAGAGTTGTTATATAAGGAAGATTACTACATTGACTCCAGCGACGGAGCACAAAAGAAAAATCAGTGATAACAGCGAAAAACCACCCCTGAAGGGTGGTTTTTCTAACGCAGCTTATTACGGTTGGTCAACTGATTATAGAGTATTATAGCCCTCTCTTTGATGGTCAGGGCTGCTTCGTGGATTCTTTCCTGCCAGTAAACCAGTATACGGTCTCCCTCTCGGCCGGTTGCCTGGAGCGCAGCCCCCAGCGCAGTGGCGGCCTCAGGGATTTTAGCTCTCAGGGCCAGAGCATGAATTTTTTCCTGCAGCCCAGCCAGAAAACGATCCCCCTGTTGGGTATAGGGTTGCAGCTTTTCCATGTACGGTACCAGTTTAACGTGTATGTCTTCTATACTGCCGGCATTGAGGAGCATAAAGCCTACAATGATAGCCAAAGTTATCCCCAACAATCTGAAGATTTGCTGACTTGCTGCATCCTCAACCCCCTGAGTTCCCGGAGGAGTGGGGGCATCCCCGGGGCCGGGCTGATCCGGCGGCGGTTGGGTAGCCGGGGCAGGTGCGGCCTCCTCTTCTTCTTCCAGAGCATTATCCACATCTCCGTAAAAATAATACGATACCACATCGGCAAACAGAGCCGCCCCGTCTTCTGCATCTTCCCGTGAATTCTGATGCGCTCCCACCTCCAATAAGAGGTTCATGGGCGTCAGGTCCTGATTATAGTTTCCCCGGGCCATAAAAATTCCCTTTACCAGTCCGGGATGAATTTCATCGGCGGTGTTTTTTAAATCCAGGGCAAACTGTCGGGTCACATTCATGTTAGCATTTTGACGCCCCACCACAAACTGGACTTGAGTTACCGATTCGCCTTCAATCTCGGTAGCGTAAGCCGCCGCCGGCGCACCATCCCGGTGGATATCAAACATGACATCCGGCCCCTCCTCCAGCAGCTGCTCAGCGGTGACACGGGAGCGGCGGTATGCACCGCGGTCATGGGGCAAATGCAACGTTTCATCATGCATTACACGGATATTTTTTTCTTCCAGTGCCTGCCTGAAGGATTCCCCCACATCATGGATACCTCCTTCACCGTAGATACTGTCGGTACCATCGGACGGAATGAAGGATTCAGCGTTATGGGTGTGATATATCCCGATTATTCTCTGCGGTTCCGCCTCAGGCTCCAGGTTATCTCCTTCTTCTTCCTGCTCCTCTGTTTGTACCGGAACTGCCCCCCAACCACCCAGACGCTCCCGCAGCATCACAAGAATATCGGAGGGGTCTTCCTCAAAAAAAGCGCCCACCTCCCGGATAAAACGGGCATAGGCTGTCCGGCCTCCCACCCTGTAGACGCGGTACAGCCTGTTGTCTGAGGTGATATATTCATCGCCCACATGAATGATCCGCCCGGTTACCAAAATCTCTTTGCCCTTTTCGTCCACCATGGTATAGTAACGCTCTGCCAGCAAATCTTCCCTTGATATCTCCCCGGTTTCCCGGTTATCAAAGTAATCCAGCAGGGAGCGGGCGGTTAACGTGTCCCGCGGTGAGGTGGCTGACATGGCTATCAAAATCGACAGTAAAAAAATCGCTAAAAAAGCAAACCGTCTCATGCTCGCGGCCCTCCTTGCAGTCGTTCCAGAATTTCTCCTACAAGCTCTGCCAATAATACAGCACCCATACCACCGATAACCGCGGCACCAAACACGCCGGCAGAACCCAACACAATAGGCACATCAAACTGCAAATAAACAATGTTTTCAATCCAGGCCACCAAATCTGTGATGATTACACCAAGCACTCCGCCAACAAAGGCCGCACGCCTGGATCTTCCCAAAAGATAAGCTGTAACTGCAGCAATAATGGCGGGAACATACAGCGGATCAATATCAAATCCTGTGGCTCCGGGCTCCAGGGGCAATAATTTATCGGTGGCATATACTAATACGGCCACCACAGCGGCAGTCAGAAGTGCCCGCCTTTTTTCCTGTGCCTCATCGGCGGTAATAACCAGATAAAGAGCCACCCCCACCGGAATTAATGCTCCCCCCACATTAACGGCCAGCCCCCGGTAAATGGGGATATCCGGCATAAATCCTGCCACCAGCATGGCCACAAGTATCACCAGCGCTTCTGTTTTGGTCAGACGCATCCGATCCAGCACGCGGTGCAGAAATCCCAGATAGAGAAGTGCAGTAACAACAAGTAAGCTAAGCATGCTAAAATTGGTAATATACATCAACTCACATCCTCTGTGCCCTAATTTGCCTTTTTATCTTTCCCGCATCAGGCAGAAAAAAACATCCGAAAGGCACGCATATTCGATTTCCTCTGCGCGTGCCGTTCAATACTGGTTACCTTAGCAGCTTCACAAACTGTGAAGCGTTATAATTAATACCAGTGAAAAAAAAAAGATGCAGACAAATTATGTCTGCATCTTTTTATTCTATTCCCAGCTATCCCAAACATCAGGTTGGTAGCCAACGGTGGCCTGCCGGCCGTTGCGTACTATTGGTGTCTGATATAGCTTTGGATGCTTAAGCAACAGTTCTTCCCGCATTTGTGCACTGACAATCCGGTTCAGGTTTAACTTTGCATACTCTTTGGAACTGCTGTTAAACAAGTTATTTAGCCCTACAGCTTTTTTCACGCTTTCCAGTTCACCCTTGCTTAGGTTCTTTTGCGACAAATCAATGAACTGGTAGTTAATCCGACGTTCCTTAAAGTAGCGCTGGGCTTTTTTTGTGTCAAAGCATTTGTTAGTGCCAAAAATCTGGACATTCATTTATTATAGCACCTTACGCAAAAAGGCCTGGCATCTGGGGGATTTGGGTGAGGTAAAGATATCATGCGGGGTACCTTCCTCCACAATAACCCCTTCATCCATTAAAATTACCCGGTCTGCCACCTCTTTGGCAAAACCCATTTCATGAGTAACAACCACCATGGTCATACCTTCTTTGGCCAAATCCTTCATAACTTCCAGCACTTCACCCACAAGCTCCGGATCTAATGCGGAGGTGGGTTCATCAAAGAGCATTACCTTGGGCTGCATGGCCAGTGCCCTGGCGATGGCCACACGCTGCATCTGTCCGCCGGAGAGACGCTCCGGATATACATCTGCTTTATCACCCAGGCCTACCTTTTCCAGAAGTTCATGCCCCAGCTGGTTTACAGCCTTTGCTTCCATCTTTTTAACTTTAATGGGCCCCAAAGTTACGTTCTGCAGAGCCGTTAAATGGGGAAAGAGGTTAAACCGCTGAAACACCATCCCCATGTTTTGTCGTACTTTATTGATGTTGACATCAGGTGCCGTCACCTCAATATCGTCCACCACAATTTTACCCTCAGTGGGCACTTCCAGCAAATTCAGACAACGAAGCAGCGTTGTCTTACCGGATCCGCTGGGCCCGATAACACAGACAACCTCCTGGGGGTCTACTTTACAATCAATTCCCTTTAACACTTCCAACGATCCAAAGTTTTTATATAATCCTTCAACTGTAATCATTAAACATCCAACCTTCTTTCCATACGTCTCAGCACAAATGAAATTGTCAGTGTCATGGTCAGATAAAGGAGAGCCACTGTTCCCCAAATTTCAACGGAACGGTAATTAACGGCAATAATGGTCTGCCCCCGACGTGTCAAATCCGCCACAGCGATAACGGAAAGAAGAGAAGTATCTTTCAAGCTGATAATAAACTGGTTCCCCATGGGAGGAATAATCCTTTTAAAGGCCTGAGGCCAGATAATATAGCGCATGGTCTGAAACGGAGTCATACCAATGGTTCTGCCCGCTTCAGTCTGTCCTTTGTCAATGGACTGAATCCCACCTCTGACAATCTCCGCCAGGTAAGCGCCGGAGTTAATGGCAATGGCGGCGATGGCGGCGGTAATGTTGGAGATTCTTGATCCCAACAGAATAGGCATGGCAAAATAAATAAAAAAGATCTGCACCAGAATCGGTGTCCCTCTGATAATTTCCACATAAGTGGTGGATAAGGCAAAAATAATTTTGTTTTTGGAGATGCGGCCCAGGCCAAACAATATTCCTAATACAAAACCAAGGGCAACACCGCCTACAGTAATCATGATAGTCATCCACATACCCTGGAGTAGTGCAGGCATAGCCGCTACAATAACTTCTGGTCTAAATTCCCAATTCAAAACAACTAGCTCCTTTCAACACATCTTGTTTAAAAAAGGGCGTGACATATGCCACGCCCTAATCTCCTACTGAGGCATTTCTCCAAACCACTTAACATAGAGCTCTTCGTATGTGCCGTCTTCCATCATTGCTTCCAATGCTGCGTCTACATCTTCTTTGAGTTCACTGCCTTTGGGAAGACCAATACCATACTGCTGCCCCTCAAGCAATTCGCCTACCAGCTTTACCTGTCCCTCGCCCTCAGTCTGAACATAGTACTGCTGAGCCGGGGAATCCCACAGAGTGGCATCCACGCCTTCTGTCAGTAATTCAAAATAAGCGGCATCCATGTTGTCAAAAGCGATAACATCATTTTCATTAATGAAATCCAGAGACATCAGATAGTCGTAGCTGGAAGTACCAGTACGAGTAGCCACTCTTCTGCCTGCCAGATCTTCAATGCCGTTAATGTCATCGTTGTCTTCAAGCACCATGATTAACAGTCCGGCATCATAGTACGGGATGGAAAAATCAATGGTTTCCTGCCGTTCTTCGGTGATGGTCATACCGGCAAAAGCCATGTCGATGCTGTTACTGGTTAGCGCCGGAATCAAACCGCGGAATTCCATGGTCTGAATTTCATACTCAAAGCCCATCCGTTCGGACAGCTCTTCTAAGATGTCAATATCAAAACCCACCATTTCGCCGTCCTGTTCAAATTCAAACGGCACAAACATGGTATCTACACCAATTGTAAGCTGCTCGCTGTCACCACCGCCACAGCCTGCCAATACCAACATACTCACGGTTAAAACAATTAAAAACAGTTTCCACTTTGTCTTCATCTTCTCTAGAACCCCCTAATAATTTAGCTTTTCAGGTTTCCGGTTTCTCCGGTTTTCCGGTTTTACACCCCCTTACCTGTAAAGTAAAAAAATAGGCAGCTTTAAATTCTTTTAAAATACATAAATATAAGTATTCAAGATTCGTGCCTATTTTTCCTCTTTTTTCGATTCGAAATATTCTGTATCTTTAGTAGGAATTACGTTTACTGACAGAAAGACCCACTGTTTTCATACTTGAGCAAACAGTGGGTCTTTTCTTGTTATCCTCGCACACAATTCTTTTGTTATCAATATACTGTACTGCATAATCTACGGCACATCTTACACAAAGGAGGATCTCGATGTATGAGACGTTGTTGATCAGTGCCATGGCCGGCCTGGCAACAGGTTTAGGCGGCTTAATTGTAGTTTGCTTCGGCAAGCCATCGGTTAAAGTCCTCTCACTGATTTTGGGTATTGCAGCAGGAATTAATATTGTAATCGCCACGGTGGAGCTGCTGCCGGCGGCGGTTGAACACGGCAACCTTTTTTTAATGTCCGCCGGTTTTGTCTTTGGCATCGCTATAATGTCGCTGATTGACCGGGCCATTCCCAATGTCAACTTGCTAAACGGCGATAGGATCGGCCTGGATTCAGCCCGCCTTATCCGTGCAGGCATTCTAATTGCCGTGGCATTGGCTGTGCATAATCTGCCGGAAGGCTTAGCCATCGGTGCCGGCTTTGAAGCCACCCACAGCCTGGGTGCCATTATTGCGTTGGCCATTGGTCTCCACAACATTCCTGAAGGAATGGGTGCCGCGGCACCCCTTAAGATGGGGGGAATGGATAATAAGCGAATTGTGTTGATTACCTGCCTGGCCGGCCTGGCCACGCCGCTGGGAACATTTATCGGCATGCTGCTGATGAGGCTCTCTGCCGCTTTTGTTTCTCTCTCTTTGGCCTTTGGCGGCGGAGCCATAATGTATGTGGTATGTAAAGAGTTAATTCCCGAATCACAGCGGCAGCACGCCCAATATGCAATTTATGGTATGACCCTTGGTTTTTTAATTACACTGATTCTGGTTTTCGGAGAAATAATTTAGCCAGTAACCGAATTACTTAAAGCACCGATCTGGTCAATATTTACCGTAACCCGGTCACCTTCTGTAAGGGGTCCTACTCCGGAAGGTGTTCCAGTCATAATCACATCTCCCGGCTCCAGGGTCATTACCCGGGAAATCAGCTCGATTAGCTTATGGGGACCGAAAACCAGTTGAGCGGTACTGGATTGCTGCCGGATTTCACCATTTAGCTCCAGGGAAATTTCCAAATCGGCGGCGTCGATTTCGGTGGCAATCCAGGGCCCCAGGGGGCAGAATGTGTCAAAAGATTTGGCTCTTGTCCACTGGCCGTCTGTTTTTTGTAACCGGCGCCCGGTGACGTCGTTGCCGCAGGTATAGCCAAAGATATAATCCCCGGCCTGTTGGGCAGACACATTTTTTGCGGTTTTTCCCATAACCACCGCCAGTTCCGCTTCATAATCGGTGCGGCCGATCCAATGGGGGAGAACAATGGCTTCGCCGGGGCCGATAACGGCTGAAGGCGGTTTCATAAACATGATGGGTTCGGCGGGCAGTTCCATTTTCATTTCCGCCGCATGGTCCCGGTAGTTTAAGCCCACACAGATAATTTTTGACGGCCGGCACGGCGCATAGAGCTTGGCCTCATCCAAAGCAACGGTTTCGCCGGTCTCCTGCCAGTTGCCCTTAAAGTAATCTCCCTTTATTACATGCAAAATGTTTTCTCTGAGAAAGCCGGTACATTCTTTGCCCTGAAAACTAAAACGGGCCCATTTCATAAAAATCGCCTCCTGTTTTACCTGGTTAATTCAAATGCAAGGGGGGTTAACATGTTTCGCAGTATTGTTCAAATGATGAAAAATGCAGGCCAGTTTCTATCTTATCCCATTTTACAGTATATCCCTATCTCCATTAATACTCTGGCACAAAACGACCACTGGGCTAACCCCTTTAACCAGCCCAGCCCGCAGCTGTTTCTCTTTCAGGATGAAGATGCCCTGAGAAGCGCTTTAAACCGCTTTCAGATTCAGCTGCAAAAAACTCCGCCCGACGGTGATCTGTATGTATTGTGTCTTAATTTTCAGACGGAGCTGGTCCTGTTTCGTTATCTGACCTGTAAAATAATCGGAGAAGAACAGCTGGGCAGTGCCCATGTTTTTGCCATTACGAAGAAATACTTCCCCCGCCGCTCTCTCCATTTCGGATTGTTTGAGAACGACGGCAGGAAGTTAAGAGGCATTAATCAGGTTATTTATTAACCGGCTAATCCAGTTTTACAAAGCGGATGGAAACAATGGCATCCAGCTTCTCCAGTTTCTTGATCACATCTTCGGGCACCGGACAGTCTACCTGCAGAGCCATAACGGCTTCTCCGCCGATGGACTGACGGCCCACCTGCATGCCGGCAATATTAATGTTGCTTTCACCCAGGGTAATGCCAAAGCGACCAATAACGCCGGGCATATCCATGTATTTTGTTACCAACATATAACGGGACGGAACCACTTCAATGTTGTACTTATCAATTTTGACAATGCGAATATCGTCTTTGTTAAAGAGGGTGCCGGCAATGGTGCGGGTGCCCTCTGCCGTTTTAATGGTCACCGTAATCAGGTTTGTGAAGTTTTCCACCGTCTTGCTGGCCACTTCCCGCACTTTAATACCGCGCTGCTTGGCAATGACCGGTGCATTAACATAGTTTACCGTCTCCTGCAAAATAACGGACAACAGGCCGATTAAAAAGGAATTGGTCAGCGGTGTGGTGGGGTAATTGGCAATCTCGCCGCTGTAGAGAATCTCCACCGATTCCACCTGACCGTTAAAGACCTGGGTATAAAAGGAACCCAGCTTCTTCATCAGCGGAATAAAGGGCTTCACATCGGCCAGTGTTTCCGGCGGAATCACCGAAACGTTTACCGCGCTGACAAGCGGCTCTCCCTGCAGAGCATTGACTACCTGCTCCGCCACCTGTACCGCCACGTTTACCTGCGCTTCCTCGGTGGAAGCGCCTAAGTGCGGAGTTACAATCACATTGGACAGCTCACACAGCGGATTGCAGGTCACCGGTTCTTCCTCAAACACATCCAGGGCTGCTCCGGCAACTTTGCCGGATTTCAGTGCTTCATAAAGGGCTTCTTCATCTATCAGGCCACCGCGGGCACAGTTAATGATGCGCACGCCGTCTTTCATTATCGCCAGTTCATCATGGCTGATCATATGTTTGGTGGCTTTGGTCAGCGGGGTATGCATGGTGATAAAATCTGCCTTACGGTAGATTTCTTCGGTACTGGTCAGCGTCACACCCATTTTTTCCGCCCGTTCTGCGGAAATGTAGGGGTCATAGGCCAGGATATCCATACCCATGGCCTGGGCACGCTTGATAACCTCGCTGCCTATACGGCCCATGCCTACCACACCCAGCGTCTTATTGTAAAGTTCCACACCCATAAATTTACTGCGCTTCCACTCACCCGCCTTCATGGAGGCAGAAGCATTGGGAATATTTCTGGCCAGTGACGTCATCATGGCAATGGCATGCTCTGCAGCGGAAATGGTGTTGCCCTCAGGAGCATTAATAACAATAACCCCCCGCTCGGTGGCCGCCTCCACATCAATATTGTCCACGCCCACACCGGCGCGGCCCACAACCTTTAAGCGCCCGGCATTCTCCAGCACTTTGCGGGTCACCTTTGTGGAGCTGCGCACCACCAGAGCATCATATTCCCCGATAACCTGCTCCAGCTCTTCCGGTGTCAGGTCTGTCTTAACATCCACCGCTACGCTTTCTCTGAGTTTGGCCACACCCAAATCTGAGATCTGGTCACTGACTAGTACTTTCATGATTCCTTCCTCCTCCGATTATTGCGAATAAATTCACATGTGTTTTTTATCACATGCTCACTATATAACAAGAAATGTGCGCCTATTTAAGTTTCCTTAAAGCGCACTTTTCAGTACTGGCTACATTAGCCGCTTCGCAAACTGCGAAGCGTTATTTCATGCCAGTACAAAAAAACCCCTGTCCTAGAGGGTCTCCTGTAGGGATATTCATATGATACCATAAGGTATAAAATTTGTGCAAGCATTTCTTACAAATTTTATCGGGATTATTTCCAGATTGTATTACTAATTTGCCACAGTGGCAGGACAGGCATTATTGCCGTCTGCCATAGGCCAGTGCTGCCTGCTTCAGGGCGTGAAAAAGCGCCCGCCCCTGCAGGTATTTTGTCATCCATTCAGGATGCCACTGCACCCCCAGCGCAAAGGGATGTTGCACAGCTTCCACAGCTTCAATAATTCCGTCAAAAGCTTTCGCGCTGATCTGCAATTTCCCCGGCGTTTTAACTGCCTGATGGTGCATGCTGTTAACCCGCAGGGTATTTCCCCCCACAATGCGGTGCAGCAGTGACTTCTCTATAATACGTACACCATGAATGAGATAGTTTTTTGGTGCCCGTTGGTCATGCTGCACACCGGCAATATGTGCAATGTCCTGATGCAGCGTGCCGCCGGCGGCAATGGCCATGACCTGTGCTCCGCGGCAAATCCCCAACAGCGGCAGGCCGCAGCTTAAAGCCCTTTGGGCCATAAACAGCTCCATTTGGTCCCGCTCTGGCTGTACCTGGCCCTGGGCCGGTGTGGCTTCCTCACCGAAATGCACGGCGTCCGGATCTCCACCGCCGCTTAAAAGCAGGCCGTCCACATTTGCCAGCATTTGCTGCCACAGATGTTTTCCCGCACACACAGGCAAGAGCAGCGGAATTGCCCCGCTGCGGGCCACAGCCTGGGAATAAGCCAGCGACAGAGTGTTTTCTCCGTCACGAATATTGCAGGTGATACCGATTCGCGGCAAACGGACAACCCTCCCTAAAAAGCAAAATACGCAACCGGTGGTTACGTATCAAACCTTTTATTATTTTTTTAAAATGTTAAAAGTCAATTAATCCAAGAGAAATCTTCAGTGCCTGATTGACCTTTTGCATAACCCGGTCATCCAGCTCCGTTACCTTGTCTTCCAGGCGTTGTTTGTCAATGGTGCGAATCTGCTCCAGTAAAATAACAGAGTCTTTTTCCAGGCCGTAGTCTTTGGCCTGTACTTCCACATGAGTAGGCAGTTTGGCTTTTTCAATCTGAGAAGTAATGGCGGCAACAATCACAGTTGGGCTGTATTTATTGCCCACATCGTTTTGTATGACCAGTACAGGGCGCACTCCGCCCTGCTCCGAACCGACAACAGGGCTCAAATCGGCAAAAAAGATATACCCCCGCTTTACTTCTACCTTATTCACTTTTTACCCACCAACAATTCAGCGATAACATTGGCCTCGTTTTCAACTTCCAGGGCTTCATTTGCCAGTCGCAGGTTCAGTTTGGCCATTTCCATATACCCCTTTTGCATTCTCTCCCTGATTTCCTGCTTTTCCCGCTCTTCCAGATAAAGACGCATTGCTTCGCGGATAAAGTCAGAACGGCTTCTCTTTTCCGAAGCCACGATTCCGTCCACCTCTTCCAGTAAATGATGCGGCAGACTAATCATAATTCTTTTCGTTTCTGCCAAGGCAGGCACCCCCTAAACTAGTCTCCACGTAGATAAACTCTGGGTATTCGCCGGCTTATCCGGGTGACCACTTCATAGTTGATGGTATCTATCCAACGCGCCACTTCGTCCACCGACAGGAAAGCATCACCCTGCCGGCCAAAGAGCACCACTTCATCTCCCGCACTTACCTCTGCAATATCCTGCACATCAATCATGGTCAAATCCATGCAGACGCGGCCCACCACCGGTGCCCGCCGGCCGTGAATCAGCACCTGGCCACAATTGGAAAGATGGCGCGGATAGCCATCTCCATAGCCTAAAGGCAGGGTCGCAATCCGGGCGGCGCGCTCTGTGACGTACGTGCAACCATATGATACTTTCGTACCGGCCGGCACATCTTTAACAAAGATGACTTTAGCTTTTAAGGACATGGCCGGACGCAGCTTAACTTCCCGGCGGCAGACCTCATCTGCGGGATACAGGCCGTAGACACTGATTCCCAAACGGACCATATCCAGATGAGTTTCCGGATGACTGATGGCACCGGCACTGTTGGCCGCATGCTTTACCGGGATGTGGATGCCGCGTGCTTCCAAACGGGCAATAAGCTTTAAAAAGCGCTCCAGCTGCCACCGGGTATAGGTGGCATCCGGGTCATCTGCAGCTGCAAAGTGGGTGTAGAGCCCTGTAAGAGACAATCCAGGAAGAGAGGCAACATGCGAAATAAACCCATCGGCATCTTCACAGGGGAAACAACCTACCCGGCCCATGCCCGTGTCTACTTTGACATGCACGGCCAGATCATTTCCCGCACGAAGAGCAGCTTCCGCAAAGGCATCTGCTTCCTCCGGTGTAAAAACAGTGGGCGTCAGATTATACTGACAAAGATAAGGGGCATACGCTTTTGGTGTGAAACCGAGAATCAGAATTGGTGTGTCTATTCCGTTTTCACGCAGCTCCAGTGCTTCTTCCACCATACCTACGCCAAGAAATGAAACACCGGCGGCCACAGCCTCCCGGGCCACTTCTACAGCCCCGTGGCCGTACCCGTCGGCTTTGACAATGGCCATTAACCGGGTTTGAGAAGAAACATGCTGTTTAAATTGCCTGATATTATGACCTATGGCGCCTAAATCGATTTCAGCCCATGCCGGTCGCTGCGGGAACCCGCGCAAGTGATTGCACCACCTATCTTTACAGTACCTATTGTATTCCACGACACACTTGATTATTCCTGCCGGTATGGCACGATGCTATATTGCTTTTTTCTGGATGCTTATCCATCTGAAAAAATTGATGGATGGCCCGTGCCGCATCCTGTAGGCGACTTTGGGCAATCAGGCAGGAAATACGAATTTCTGAGGTGGAGATAATTTCAATATTAATATTTTCTGCAGCCAAAGCCTGAAACATACCTGCGGCCACACCGCTGTGCTGTACCATACCGGCACCTACCACAGAAATTTTTGCCACATCACTCTGAATACATAATTCGGTGGCACCGATTTCGGCCACAATTGGCTCCAGCGTGGCCCTGGCTTTAGCCAGATCATCGTCAGGAACAGTAAAGAGGATATCATTTTCGCCTTCGCGGCGAATACTTTGCACAATTAAATCCACATTAATCTGCGCCTCACCCAAAGCAGCAAAGATGCGAGCTGCCATACCGGGCTTGTCCGGCACACCCACAACAGCAATTTTTACCTGATTTTCATCGCAGGCTATACCACTTATTACCGTTCCTCTTTCCAAGTTGCTCTCCCCCTTCACCAAAGTTCCCTCTTCGCCGTGGAAGCTGGAACGAACATGGATGGTTACACAATGCAGCTTACCGCATTCCACAGCACGGGGGTGCAGTACTTTGGCACCCATGCTGGCCAGCTCCAACATTTCATCATAAGTAATTTCCGTTAATTTAGCAGCTTCCGGTACAATACGCGGATCAATGGTATACACACCGTCCACATCGGTATATATCTCACAGGTGTCGGCACCCAGGGCGGCAGCCAAAGCCACGGCGGTGGTATCTGAGCCACCCCGTCCCAGGGTATTGATTTCACCGTTACTGTCTGCGCCCTGAAAACCGGCAACAATGGCCACCTTGCCATTTTGCAGCGCATCTTTTACCCGACCGGCGTTAAATTCAATGATTCTGGAGCTTAAAGGACTGCCTTCGGTTACAACCCCCGCCTGAGCACCGGTAAAGGACATGGCAGGACAACCCAGCTCCTGCAGTGCGGTGGCTAATAAAGCAATGCTGATTTGCTCTCCCGTGGAAAGCACCATAGCCATTTCCCGCTCCGACGGATTCTGGGAGACGCTTTTAACCAAACTCACCAGCTCATCGGTGGTGTCCCCCATGGCCGAAACAACCACAGCCACCTGATGGCCGGCCTGAGCCGAGGCCATAACCCGGCGGGCCACATTATAAATTCTTTCCACACTCCCCACAGAAGTGCCCCCGTATTTTTGCACAATAATTGCCATCTTTCTTCTCCCATCTGCTAGATTAACGTAGTGAAACCGTGGAATTCAAGGCTCCCCGCCGTCCCACCGCTGTTTCAATAATACGGCAGTCGATGCCGTGGCGGCCAAACGCCCGACGCATCATTTCTCCCACCGCTTCAGAATTTTCTGTTACAAAAGATATCACCGCCGGGCCTGCTCCGCTTAACGTGGAAGCCAGGGCACCGGCATTACACGCCGCAGCAAACACTTCATCCAAACCGGGAATGAGAGGCATGCGGTACTGCTGATGCAACCGGTCCTCCATGGCATGGCGCAGCATTTCCAGATCTCCTGCGGCCAGAGCCGATACCAAAAGGCCCACCCGTCCCATATTAAACACCGCATCTTTTAGCGGGACCCGGGCAGGAATCACGGTGCGCGATTTTTTAGTGGGCAGGGTAAAAGCCGGCACCGCCACCACCACCTTCAGACTTGGCGGCGGTTCAATACGTGTATACCTGACATCGTCGCCATTCTGCGAAGCAATGACAAAACCACCAAAGAGGGCGGGAGCCACATTGTCAGGATGCCCTTCCATTTTCGCCGCCAGCATCAGCAATTCCTCTGCTGTCAGAGGATTAGGCAAAAGCAGATTGGCAGCAACCATGCCGCCGGCAATGGCGGCGGCGGAGCTGCCCATACCCCGAAAAAGAGGAATACGGTTATGCTGACGGATCCGCAACCCCCCGGGGTCAAAGGATGCGGTGTCAAATACTTTTTGCACCGCATCCACCAGCATTTTTGAACCGTTTTTGGCCAGGAAGCGGGAACCTTCCCCAATGGATTCCACCATCATTGTCCCTGAAGGCTCCACCGACATTTCCACCGTATTATAAATATCCAGCGCCATCCCCAAAACGTCGAAACCGGGACCCAGGTTTGCCGAAGTGGCAGGCACCTTAACTTTTACCGACGTAGCCAGCATTCTATCTCCCCCGCCACAGAATTTGTGCTACTCTATTACCCGCAAAATAGCGTTTATGCTGCGAATCGCCGGCATAGCCTCTATTGTATCCAGTGCTTTTTGGAAATTGCCTTCGGACACCCCGTGGGTCACCAACACAATTTCTGCCGTTTCTGCGTCACTGCGTTTTTGAATAATCATATCCAAGCTCACCTTTGTTTCGCCAAAGGCTGTGGCCAGGCTGGCAAAGACGCCGGGTTCATCCTTGGCCTTCAGGCGCAGATAAAACCGTGACTGCTGCTTCTCCATGGGTACCACTTTCTTTGTGCCGAAGGTGGCCTCCACAATGCCGTTTTCCACTTCGTGTTGCAGACAACGGGCCGCATCCATAATATCGGCACAGACGGCGCTGCCGGTGGGCAGGGAACCGGCACCGGGCCCATAAAACATAACTTCGCCCACCGCATCCCCTTCCAGGAAAATGGCGTTAAATTCATTGGCCACCGCCGCCAACGGATGGTCGGCAGGAATCAGGGTGGGATGGACACGCAGCTGCAGCCCTTCCTCCGTCTCTTCCCCGATGGCCAGAAGCTTAATGGCATAGCCCAGCTCCTGGGCATAACGGATATCCCGCAGCTTAACGTTGGTGATACCCTCAACAAAAATGTCTTTCATATCAATTTTACTGGAGAAGGACAGGGCCGCAATAATGGCCAGTTTATAGGAAGCATCCAGCCCTTCAATGTCGGAAGCAGGATCAGCCTCGGCAAAGCCTTTTTCCTGTGCTTCAGCCAACGCTTCCGAAAACTCCTTCCCTTCGCAGGACATTTGCGTCAGAATATAATTGGTTGTCCCGTTAACAATCCCCATTACCTTCTCAATATGGTTGGCAGCCAGGGAGTTTTTCAGCGGCCGGATTAAAGGGATACCCCCGGCCACGCTGGCCTCATAAAAGATATTTCGGTTCTGGTTTTTGGCAATGGCCAGCAGTTCCAAACCGTGTTGCGCCATCAGATCTTTATTGGCGGTTACCACAAATTTGCCGTTTTCCAAAGCCCGGGCAATGGCCTGACGGGCCAGGTCCACGCCTCCCATCACTTCCACCACAATATCAATGTCCGGGTCATTTACCACATGGTCGGGATGATCTACAATCAGGGAAGGATCAACCTCTATCTCACGGGGTTTATGCGGGTCGCGCACCGCAATCCGCTTTACTTCCAGGCCTACGCCCAGCTTGTGCCGAATTTCCTCGCCGTTCTTTTCCAGAATGCGCAGGACTCCGGTTCCTACAGTTCCTAACCCAATCATACCAATTTGCAGTACGTCTTTTTTCGTCACTTAGCTCACTCCTGTATTTCAGTGTCTGGTTTAGTTCTGTCCGATTAGTTCCAGCTTTTGCACGCCGGGAATGCGGGACAGGTCTGCCAGCAATTGATCGACATCATCTTTTAACTCCGCTGTTTCAAAAGAAATGGAGGCATTGGCAACGCCCTGCAGCGGGATTCCCTGATTAATGGTCAGTACATTACCGTGGGCCAGGGCAATGGTTTTCAATACTTCAGAGAGCACACCGGCGGTGTGTTCAAGTATCAGTGAAATGGTGAGAATCTTACCGTGACTGGCTTCCCGAAAGGGAAAAATATAGTCCCGGTACTTATAAAAAGCGGCGCGGCTGATACCCACTGCGGAAATAGCATCATTGGCCGTCTTTGCCTGGCCTTTTTTCAGCATTTCTTTGGCCTCTGCCGTCTTTTTCAGGACCTGTGGCAGCACGTTCTCCCTAACAAGATAGAATTTATGCTCCGTGTCTTTCATCGCCAGCCTCCTGTCTACTGCACACGTACAATGATTCACGTATGCTAAACATTATAGCACCGCCTCTGCTTTCCTGCAACAGTTTTTTAGCAAAAAAAAACTGCTGACTCCAGCAGTTAAAATAATCAAGTTTTTCGGCTCGGTTCTTTGGGCAGTGGCAGGCAAATAAATGTACCAATCTGCAGGTTTTTCGGATCCAATCCCGGGTTTAGCGCCAAGATAGCTTCCACAGTAACCCCCTGCTCCTTGGCAATTTTATACAGGGTATCTCCCGGGGCAATTTCCAGAAACAGACCCGTCGGACATGGCGGAATAACCGGAGGGTGCTTATCAAGACCCATTAAATCACTCCTTTTTTTATCCTATGCAAAAATAAGACAACGGGAACTCCGTTGTCTTAGTCGGTCTGCATTGATTCTGCCACCTGAAGCATTTCTTCCTGCGGCAGGCTTCCGGAAAGCACAAAACTTATGGTTTCATTGGACCACCAAAGAGTAGCCAGTTCATCGGAAGTATTGGGATGATAATAGCCGGTGATTCCGTTAATTACAACTTCCTGTGTAGCTTCCGAGAGGTGCGGCTGTTTTTCTGTGGAAGGAGACTGCACCACCGTAAAATGATAATCACCTTTATAAATAAACAGCAATTGCGGTATCTGGTTTTCTTCGCTCTGGGAAATCAGAAACAGAAAACTGCCCTCAGGTACATAACCCGGAGTATACACAGGATAAGGCCATGAGTCCTGCGCCTCATCCAGCGACATAGGCTCTACCAGACAATGTGATTCCAATTCCCACTGGTCTTGCGCACTAAACTGAAATAAATCCGGTGAGATTTTGTCATTTAACTGCAAAGTTGTACATTTAACCCTGCTTAATAATTGGTCATTAATAAATGTCTCCACTATTACGGGGAACCGGCTTCGCCGGTCTAACCAGAGCCGCACCAGTTCATCATCCCGGTCTCCTTTAAAAGACGCCACATAATATTTTTGACCGTCCTTTTCCTGCTGTCCTTCAAAGGAGTATTCCTCTGCCTCCAGCAGTCGGTTCAAATAGCCGGCCAGAAAGAAAGGTGGAGATACTTCGGCGGCCAAGTCGGCATCCAGGCGGTAATGGTCTTCAATACCGGGCTGATAGACATAAATTTGTGTACCGTCGCAGATAAACACCTGGGTTCCCGTTGTTGAAGTTACCTCCACACGCCAGTTTGCCGGAGCCTCCATCCACTGCTTTATCCGGTAATACTGTTCACCTTCGGTGCTGTACACCGTGGCCTCCAGCTCGGCGTAATAACTTTCTGCTTTGCCTAAGGCCTCTTCCACCTGCTCAGGCAGGCGCTCTGCAGTCATGGAACACCCACTTATAAAAAGTAGCAACACCAATAATGCTGTCAGTGCCCTGGCCACAACAGCCTCTCCCCTTTCTCCACCTGTAAATATTGCCTACTGGTGGAAGAGCGGGGAAAACAGCATTGACAGCAATACGGTCAAAGCCGGCTAAACCATGGCTTTGACCAGGTCCTGCCTGCTGACAATTCCCGTCAGTTTCCCTGCGGCATCCACCACCGGAACACGATTAACCTGTCTTTCCACCATCATGGTTGCAATATCTTCAATGGGCGTATCTTCTTTAACGGTAAATACTTTACGGGTCATAATCTCCACCACTTTTGTGGCCGTCATTTTTTCCAGATCTTTGGCCACCCGTTGCGGGTTTTCCAGATATATCACACCGCCAAGAATTTCCAGAAATGCGGGAGTATGCAGCTTTTTGTCCTGATGAATCAGGTCTCCTTCGGTCACCATGCCCACCACGCGCTGCTCTTTATCCACCACCGGAACACCGCTGATTCTGTGTTCAACCAAAATCGCTGCCACGTCGTTGATGGTGGCCTCCTGACTTACAGAGATAACATTTGTGGTCATAATTTCTTTTGCTAACATTGCGTACTCCTCCTACATATGTATTTTTTCTGTTTGCAGATATGCCAGGGAAATATGGTCAATGATGTCACCTGCAACCAGTGCCGCCTTACTGATATTTTCCACAGCCAAATCAGCTGCCAGGCCATGCAGATAAACTGCAGCACAGGCTGCTTTATGCGTACTCATCCCCTGGGCCAAAAGTGACACCAGCAGCCCGGTTAATACATCACCGCTGCCTGCAGAGGCCATACCGCTGTTGCCGGTCACATTAAGGAAAACCTCATCTTCGGTGGCAACCAACGTGTGGGCTCCTTTGAGAACAACGGTGCTTCGGTAAGCGGTGCAAAGCTCACGGGCTGCCTGCAAACGGTGGGACTCAACCTGGGAAACGGTTGTGTCAAGCAGTCGGGCCGCCTCTCCGGGGTGAGGAGTAAGGATGACAGGAGCCTTGCGCCCGTCCATAAGCTGTGGTTTTTTGGCCAGCAGATTTAAGGCGCCGGCATCCAGCACCACCGGCAGCTGACATTCAGCCATAATCCCAGCCAAAAGCCACAGGGTTTCTTCATCCTCCGCCAGTCCCGGCCCAACGGCCAACGACCGGCAGCTTTGCCATCTCTCTCTTAACAGCGGCAGAGCCGATGCATGCAGCCGCCCAGCCTCATTTTCCGGCAGCGGCATTGTGATAGCTTCGGCCACCTGGCTTGCCACCATGGGCTGCACACTCTGCGGCGTGGCGGCAAATACCAGGCCGCATCCGCCGCGCAGCGCTGCACGGGCAGAAAGGGTGGCTGCACCGGACATGCCCCGGGAGCCGGCTAATAAAAGCGCCGAACCAAAAGTACCTTTATGGGTATTAGCGGGCCGCCCCGGCAGTGCAGAGGCCACCTGCTCCTTTGTCAACATTGCCAGGCCGTGTCCTGTCAAAAGCGGCCGTGGAATGCCGATATCGGCAATTTCCAGCCGCCCGGCATGTCCTGCTCCGGGAAAAAGAAGTAATCCGCGCTTGGGAAGGGCAAAGGTGACGGTAAAATCGGCCTGCACCGCTTCTCCCAGCACTTGGCCGGTGTCGGCACTGATTCCGGAGGGGATGTCCACCGCCAATACCGGTGCCGGCGCTTTATTAATGAGGCGGATAATATCTGCATAAAAGGAATCCACTTCCCGGGTTACACCGGTACCCAAAAGAGCATCCACCACCAGGTCTGCCGCAGCCAATTCAGCTTCCAGCGCCGCCAAAGCATGGTCTTGCCGCAGATTAGTACACGGTATTTCCAGTTTATGCAGGATATTAAGATTTATCAGTGCGTCGCCCCGATATTCTGATGTGTCCGCTGTGGTCCACACGGTCAGGTTTTTGTGTGGAGACAGATGCCGGGCCACCACAAAACCATCACCGCCGTTGTTTCCTTTACCGGCCACCACCACTATCCTGGGTCCGCAACCCAGGCGATTAATGGCCTCCACCAAGCGCAGCCCCGCATTCTCCATCAGCACAACGCCGGGTATTTTGTATTCCTCAATGGCCCGGCGGTCAATCTCCTGCATCTGGGCTGCAGTAACAATATCCATAGATTTACACCCCCTGACGGTTTCTACACAGTAGAGGGAAAAAAAGGCGCAATAATTGCGCCTTTACTTGACTAACACCTCTTTTTCTAGCAGCAACCACCTGAACAGCCGCCGCCACCACCGCCACCATGGCTATGGCTATGGCCTCCGGCTTCCATTCCGGTCACACGGGAGATGGTTCCGTTTACGGCTGCCAACAGGCCTTCCACTTCTTTCTTTGCTTCCAGGTAGGCCTTAATTTCAGGATTTTCCAGCATGGTGCGCTGATGTTCACGAAGCTCGTCAACTTGCTCCTGAGAGACTTTTTTTCCACCCAGTTGGGTATCGCGTAAGGCCTGCTGCTTATCGGAGAAAGTGTTTACCAAATCCTGTGCTTCATCACTGGCTTCCATGGCTTCCTTGGCCCGGGTAAAATCTTTGTATTCATCGGAGTCCAAAATGGCCTCACCCAGCTGTTCAGCTAACTCCAAAGGCTTCATATTTTCCCTCCTGATATTTATTCGTCATTGCGTTTGTTCTTTAAATCCTCAATGGCTTTGTGCAGAGCATCGGCGGCCAGATTAGAACAGTGCATTTTGTTTTCCGGCAGACCGCCCAGCTCTTCTGCCACCTTCTTGTTGGTAATTTCCAATGCTTCATCGATGGTTTTTCCCTTTACCATCTCGGTCACCACACTGCTGGTGGCGATGGCGGCACCGCAGCCAAAGGTGCGGAATTTAACATCTTCTATAACATTCTCATCATTCACCTTAATGTATATCCGCATGATGTCGCCACACTTCATGTTCCCCACTTCGCCCACGCCATCTGCATTGTCAATTTCCCCGACATTGCGTGGATTGGTAAAATGCTCCATTACTTTTTCCGTGTACATCACTCCACCCCCTAGTTTTCAGATTTACAGGCATACACAGGAGACATGGAACGCAGGCGCTCCACAACTTCCGGTATAACTTCAAGTACATAATCAATTTCTTCTTCTGTATTGTCGCGGCCCAGCGTGAGACGCAAAGAGCCGTGAGCAGTCTGATGGTCAAGGCCCATGGCCATCAGCACATGTGAGGGATCCAAAGAACCTGAGGTGCAGGCAGAGCCGCTGGAAGCCGCAATGCCTTTTAAGTCCAGGCTGAGAATCAGGGATTCCCCCTCTACATACTGAATGGAAACGTTAACACTGCCGGGCAAACGCTCTTGGGGATGCCCGTTTAGCTTGGTATCTTCAATCTGCATCAGTCCGTCAATTAGCTTATCCCGCAGTTTTCTCACCTGTTCTGTTTTCTGTTCCAGGTCGGTGACCGCCAGCTCTATGGCTTTGCCCATCCCAATAATACCGGGAACATTTTCCGTGCCGGGGCGCATTTTGCGCTCCTGGGCACCGCCAAAGTTATAAACCTTCAGTTTCGTTCCTTTACGGACATAAAGAGCGCCCACCCCTTTGGGGCCATAAAATTTATGGGCGGACATGGATAGTAAATCACAGTTTATCTCTTCCACATTAACGGGCAGGCTGCCGATGGCCTGCACCGCATCGGTATGAAAAGTAATGCCGCGCTCCTTGGCCAGTTTGCCAATTTCCGCTACAGGCATGATGGTTCCCACTTCGTTATTGGCCATCATGATAGTAATCAGGATGGTTTGGTCGGTGATGGCCGCCTCCACATCCTTTACATTCACCATGCCATGCTCATCCACAGGGACGGCGGTAACTTCAAAGCCCTCGTCTTTTAGGGCATTGCAGGTATCAATCACCGCATGGTGCTCCACCGCACTGGTGATGATATGGTTGCCTTTTTTCCGCAGTGCCCTGGCCACACCACGAATGGCTAAATTATCGGATTCGGTGCCTCCGGAGGTGAAAATGATTTCCCGTGGCTGCGCACCAATGGCGGCGGCCACCTTTTCCCTGGCCTCCTCCACAGCTTTACGCACCTCACGTCCGAAGAAGTGAATACTGGACGGATTGCCGTAAATTTCTGTCATATAAGGCATCATAGTCTCCAGGACTTCCGGGTTCATCTTAGTTGTTGCGCCGTGGTCCAAATATATTTTTTTCATGGACAGCCCTCCTATGTCGAATCGGCCGACATCTTTATTACATCGGCCAGTGTAATATCATTTAAAACTTCAGACATTGTATCCCGCAGCTTTTCCCATATTCCGCGCGTGAGGCATGCGGCACTGCGCCCGCAGGCATCCGTATTTCCTTCCCCCACACATTCCACCGGAGCTATGGGGCCTTCCAGAGCGCGCAGGATATCGCCAACCTTAATTTCATCCGGTGGACGGGCCAGCACATAACCTCCCTTGGCTCCCCGCACCGAATCAATCAGACCGGCACGCCTGAGCGGCAGAAAAATCTGCTCCAGAAACTGATAGGAAATCCCTTCACGCTTGGCAATTTCGCGCAGGGGAATGGGCCCGGCCCGAAATTCCAGCGCCAGAATTGCCATGGCACGTACACCGTATTCTCCTTTTGCAGAAACCTTCATACACATTACCTGCCCATCAAATCCCGATAAATTTACTCGGCTTTACATTAGAGTATCAGACGGCATTTCTGCCGTCAAGTGTATTTTAACATTTATATATAGTTTTATAATTCTGTAAGAATGGCTGCCACTGCCTGCGCCACGGCATATTCCCGGGCGTGACTAAGGGATATGGAAATTTGACCCAGGCACAGCTCTTTGGCACGGCTCGCTGCCCTGCCGTGCAGATTAACCACAGGCTGTCCGCCGGCAAGAGTGAGAATCTCCACCTCTCTCCAGCCAATAGAGCCAATACCTGTCCCCAAAAGCTTAGCTACCGCCTCTTTTCCGGCAAAGCGGGCCGCCAGATGCTTTTCCACATGTTTACGTCCGGCCAGCTGAGCTTGTTCCTCTGCGGTAAAGAAACGTTTCATAAATAGCTGTGGGCGCCGGCGATAGGCGCGGGCAATCCTGGATATTTCAATAATGTCAACGCCGCATCGCAAAAAGCATCCCTCACTATCATTATGCCCAAGTAAAAATAAATTAGAAATTAAATAGAGACCGCTTCAAACTTATATCCAATCCCCCAAACGGTACGCAGATAGGTAGGGTTGGCAGGATCTTTTTCTATTTTTTCCCGGATGCGGCGAATTAACACGGTTACTGTGCCCGCATCTCCAAAATATTCATTGCCCCATACCATATCCAAAAGCTGGTCGCGGCTGTACACAACGCCGGGATTATTGGCCAAAACCCATAACAGGTCAAACTCTTTGGCTGTCAGATAGACATCTTCCCCGTTTAAACGGACTTCCCGGGTTTTGCTGTTAATATATAAACGGCCGTCATCGAAGGTGCCTTCTTTAAGGCGAGGGGCCAGCTCTTCACCGCTGACCCGGCGCAGCACTGCCTTAACACGGAGCGCCAGTTCCGAGGGGCTAAAGGGTTTGGTGACATAATCATCAACTCCCAGATTAAAGCCAAACGCTTTGTCTTCCAGCTCATCCTTAGCAGTGAGGATAATAACCGGCGTGTTATCACCACGGTTGCGCATTGCTTTGCAAACCTCAAAGCCATCCATCTCCGGCATCATTAAATCCAGAACCAGCAAATCGGGATGCTCTGTCTCCAGCTTCTGCAGAGCCTCTAATCCGTCACAGGCATGCACAACACGGTAGGCATCCTTGCGCAGACTTTGCTCCACAATGCGCCTGATTTTCGGCTCATCATCTACTACGAGAATCTTTGTTGTTTTACTCATCATTTAATCCTCCTTCTTGCTTGGCAAAGGGAATGTGGATTGTAAATGTGGTTCCTTCTCCGACTTCACTGTTAACTGAGATATTGCCATCCTGTAATTCTGCAAGCGTTTTCACCAACGCCAGGCCCAGGCCTGTGCCGTTGCGACGGCGTTTTAGTGAATCTTCCCCCTGCCGGAATTTCTCAAAGATATGCGGCATCAATTCCGGAGGAATGCCGTCCCCGTTATCTTCCACGGAAATGGCGGCAAACTCATTGTCTGCTTTGGCGTAGATGTGAACATAGCCGCCTTCCTTACTGTGTTTAACAGCATTGGCAATAAGGTTACTGAGCATTTGCCGTAACCGTTCCGGATCACCGTAAACCAGCGGCAAATCAACTGCGCTTACATCCAGGCGCACACCGTTTTGATAGGCAATGGAAGACATGGTGCGGCGAACGGCACGAAAGACATCATTTAAGTCTACATTTTCTTTATCCAGGCGCAAATGACCTGCTTCAAACTTGGCCATATCCAAAATATCATTAATCAACAGCATCAGCTGCTGGGCACTGGTTTTAATATCCATCAGGTTTTCTTGCTGCTCTTCATTAATGGGTCCGGGTATTTCATCGAGAAGTAGCTCACAGAAAGCCACAATGGAAGTTAGCGGTGTCCGCAGCTCATGAGTCATGGTGGCCATAAACTCACTCTTTAAGCGGCTGTTTTCGCTGAGCTTTTGGTTAAGCACGGCCAGAGATTTTTTTCCTTCCGTCAGCCGCAGATTGGCCGCTTCCAATTCCCTGGTACGGGACTTGACCTTCCGCTCCATATTATCATAGAGGTCTTTTATTTTGGCGACCATGTCGGAAAACTCCCGGGAAAGGGTAGCAACTTCCCCATAAGCATGGATATCGCCGAAATCGGCATTCAGATTTCCCTTACCTACCTCCAGTACCCGGTTTGTCAACTCCTGGAGGGGCCGGGCCACCAAACGGCTGGTGACAAACATGATGACGGAAAGGGTTACAACAAGCAATATAGCGCTGAATACAAAAAGGCGGTTACGGAAACTACCTAACGCAGCCTGAGTTAAATCAGTGGGAACCACAACACTTATGGCACCGCCCAGATCACCCTCCTGCAGGCCCTCGCTGGCAAAACCGGCTACATCGATGGTACCTGCCTCTCCGCCGTGACAGTCAAGACAGGACTCCTCTATGTAGAGAGGCACAATATAGCGGAACACGCTCTGCCCATCCATATCAGCTTCCTGATAGATTTCCTCCAAGCTGCTGTCCTGAGAGAAGCGCTCCAATGCTTCCCGCTCAAAAGCATCCGGCTCGTTTTGGGGATTGCGCGGATTTACCCGGACCTGTTTAATGGCATAATCTGTACGCTCCGCCAGCAGATCGCCTACCCCCCTGCCCACCGCCGCCGGATTCAAATGCTTAAATTCAAAATTGCCCTGCGAATCGTTATTAATGCGGTCCTGATTCTTAGCTATAAAAGAACGGGTGGCAATAAACTGCTCCGTTATTATCGAAGCCTTTTCCCGAACACGGTTATATTCACTTTCCCGAAAAGAAAGGGTACTCCAGATAAAGTTAATAATTACCAGCACAGCAATCACTGTACTTAGCACCCAAAAGTATCGCCATCCCAGAGAGTTGCGCCGTGGGAGATACATAAAAAACCACCTCTGTCGAATTTGCGGCATACAGAGCACTATTCGACAAAAGTGGTTCAAACCCTTTATTAACAAAGTATTACATTCTCTCTGATGTCAACGAACAGAGAAGTTTTCTCTGTAGTGGGCACCTGTTTCCTCGCCCTCATAATATAAACTGATATTGGCGTAATTCAGCTCAGAGTTGTTATTGCCCACACCGTAAATTCCAAACTCCTCCACAAGGCCATCGCGCATCATCCAGGCAAAGGTAGCCAAATCATCAATCACCGGCAGCAACCGTCCGGTTATATGCTCTTCGCGGTTTTCAAAGGATGCCTCCAGCGTTAATTCCAGTGGGTGGCCAAGTTCATCCACACGATAGGTCAGCTCAATATCCAACAGCGACACCAACTGAGAGCGACCCGGCTCATTAAACAAACGAACCTGAGTCCGGTAGTTAAAAGACTGAGAAAGCGCTTCCAGGTCACGGGTTACATCAATATTGGCGTGATCAGGCAGGTAATCCTTCTCAATCCGCTCAATCTTTTTTATTAACTCCTGGGCATCGTGCTCAATCAGTAACGGATCACTGATGCGGGTGACTGCGCCCATTCTCTTGAAGCTCTCCAGCGGGGCAACATTTTTTGCTTCCACACTGTAATCATAGCCTTCCTGCTCCCAATGAGACAGCACACTGTCACTTAAGTAGGTCTTTGGATAAAGCGCAAGTTCCTCCGGAGCAAATTCCCGCAGCCAGTTTCTCGCATCATCCGCCGATTTAAATGAATAAGGAAGTTCTACTTCATTTTCCAGCTCTTCCACAGCACCTTCAGCGCCATCAGAACCATCATATTTTATAAATTTACGCACAAACTTAGAGCCGTCATCACTTAGGCTCTCATCCAGCAGGATATAATAAGTTTGTTCCGGGACAACTTTAAAGTTAACATCGGCCAGGCTGATGATTTGGTCGCCCACATCAGCAGACATGTCCAGCTGGACAAATTCCTTTTCGTTTGGGGAAGAAGAGGAAGCACAGCCGGTAAGCATAAGTAACAGTATCAATAGCGGAAACGCATTTTTAATCATAGAATTCCCCTTCCCAGCATCTCCTTACTATCATAACAGATGCTGTACCCGCTAATGTTACTGTTTTTTTACATCGACGCCCTAATTCGTTAAGTTTTTTTAAAACATCCCACCAATATACATTAACCGGCAAACCAAGTACCGCTTATTGGCAGAGCAGCCTTGCCAGTTCCGCCACCGATGAAACAAGATAATCGGGTTCTTCATTTCTGAGCTCTGCTTCAGAACCGTAACCAAAAGTAACAGCGATAGAAGCCATACCGTGTGCCTTGGCCCCGATGATATCATACTTTCTGTCGCCGATCATCACTGCCTGCTTTTGCTCCCGGGGAGGAATCACCTCCAGTATTTCTGCTATAATTTCCCGCTTTGCGGTACGGGTACCATCTGGATTTCCGCCGATGACCAGCGAGAAAAAACCGTCCAGCTTAAAAATCTCCAATACTTGCTGGGCAAAGGCAGTCATTTTAGTGGTGGCCACATACATCTTTTTCCCTTCGCTTTGCAGGAGGGTCAAAAGCTCCACCATACCGGGCATAACCTTATTGCCAAAAATACCATCCTCTGCATAGTGGGCACGGTACAAGCAGATTGCCTCCGCCACCTGTTCTTCATTGAAGCCGTACAAGCTGCGGAAAGAATCGGCCAAAGGCGGGCCGATAAAGGCTTTAAGCTGATTTTCATCCTCTTGCTCTAAACCAAAATGCTCCAGCGTATGGCGCAGGGAACGCAAAATCCCCTCCACCGGGTCTGTTAGGGTACCGTCCAAATCAAACAGGATATGTTTAAACATTGCGTCCTCCCAATCTATTGGCTTTCTTTTTTGGGCTGTGGCTGTGGTCCGCGGTACATGTAATAATTACACTGCAGGCGGCCATTATACAGTTTCCTTTTCTTATCTGCCGGCCGGCCCAAGATTTTCTCAAACCCCAGATGGGATGAAAGGACAAAGAACGACCAGGTGGGCAAACCGTCAAATACGCTGCGCATGTCTTTATAAATGGCTTCAGCCTGCCGCACATCTCCCAGCCGTTCACCGTAGGGAGGATTGCAAATAATAAATCCGTATTCGTACCGGGAACGCAGCTTGGTAAAGGGCATCTGCTGAAAATGGATATGCTTGTCTACTCCCGCTTTTCTGGCATGGTGACGCGCCAGGCTCAGCACCTTCTCATCGATATCCGTGCCGATAATCCGCAGTTGACGATCCTGAACAATGGCGCTTTTGGCCTCCTCCCGGGCATTTCGCCACAGGCGCTCAGAAATAACAGGCCATTTTTCTGCGGCAAAACGCCGTTTCAGCCCCGGGGCAATATTTAGAGCAAGAAGCGCCGCCTCCACCGGAATGGTCCCCGAACCACAAAAGGGATCGGCCAGCACCCGGTCGGCGGGCCAGTTACTTAGCCGCACCATGGCGGCGGCCAGGGTTTCCCTCAGCGGTGCTTTGGCAGTCAGCTCACGATAGCCCCGCTTGTGCAATCCGGCGCCGCTGGTATCAATGGTGAGGGTAGCCCTGTCTTTTAGCAGACCCACTTCAATTTTATAGCGGCCGCCCGTTTCTTCAAACCAATCCTTACCGTACTTTTCCTTCATCTTCTCCACAATAGCTTTTTTAACAATGGCCTGACAATCGGAAACACTAAAGAGCTTAGATTTAACCGATTTACCGTCCACCGGAAATTCTGCATCCGCCGGAAGCCAGTCGGGCCAGGGCAGCGCTTTTGTCTGTTCAAACAACTCATCAAAAGTAGTAGCTGCAAACTCTCCCACCTTAACCAAAACCCGATCTGCCGAACGCAACCACAGATTGGTGCGACAGATGGCCTCCTCATCTCCGGCAAAAGTTACCCGTCCATTTTCCACCATCTGATCTGCATAACCCAACTCTTTTAACTCTTTGGCCACCACCGCTTCCAAGCCGAAAGCAGCGGTAGCTATCAATTCTAATTTTGCCATAGTCATCTCCTGAAATAAATGGTTTAATTGACATTTTTCCACACATTTTCTCCGTCTCCTCTTATTTTAAACCATTCTATTAGAAATAATAGGGGCCAGTTCCCAATTTTCCACCTTTCAGCCTGGCAGTGCCTTTTTGCAAATGATTAATAAGATTAAACCTGACCCCCGGTGTTCTAAAAGTTAAAAGCTGGCTGACTAAATAATGCTAGGTACCTTGCATTGTGAGGTAGCTTGTGTTATCTTGTATTCAGGAGGGAAACATTTCCGGGTGAAAGGATGTTGTTATGAATATACAATTTAAAAAGGGTGTGCTGGAGCTTTGTGTTTTAGCGCTGCTGGCACAAAAAGACCGCTATGGATACGAACTGGTTAACGAGATTTCCAAAAACATTGCCATTTCTGAAGGAACAATCTACCCTTTGCTGAAACGGCTAAAGGATGGCGGTTTTTTTACCACCTACATCCAGGAATCTCAAGAGGGGCCGCCGCGTAAATACTATCAGTTAACCGAATTGGGGCGGGAAACCAAAGAATCATTAAGCAGTGAATGGTTTTCATTTGTGGAAGGAGTTAACCGAATTATCAGGGGGAATACAGATGAATAAACATGAATTTATGACCACATTAAATAAGGCCCTGGCGGGCATAGCAACGCAAGACCGTGATGAAATAATTTTTGATTATGAAGAACACTTCCGCATCGGCCTCTCCGACGGGAAAACTGAGGAAGAAATCGCCGCATCCCTGGGAGATCCCCGCGCCATTGCCCGGCAGTTTAATGCGGACTACCACGTTCATCAGGCAGAAACCGATGCTTCTGTTAGTAACATCTTCCGGGCTGTGCTGGCCACACTGGGTCTGGGTTTTTTTAATCTTGTAATTGTTTTGGGTCCTTTCATTGCTATGCTGGCGGTACTATTTGCCTTCTATGTGGCAGGTTCGGCAATAATTTTTTCCGGTGTGGTAGTTTTCATTACCACCGTGGCCGGGCCCATTTTGCCGGTCACCAATGCATCATTAGTCCAACCCGCAGCACAGTTTTTTGCTTCCATCGGACTGATTTGCCTGGGCTTACTATTTATCATCGGCAACGTATACCTGACTAAATTCTTCTTTATCGGAACAGTAAAATATCTGCAGTTTAATCTCAAGATTATTAAGGGGGTTTCGTAATGCTTAACCTGGATATGAAAAAAATTGTTATGATTCTCTTATCACTGATGGTTGTCTCTTTTGCCCTTGCCGGAATTTTAGGAGCAGGTGCAGGACCCTGGACTGCTTCGATAGTCCCCGGCAGCCTGGAGACCATCGACGAAACCCATGTATTTGAAAGTGAAGAAGTGCAGGAAATCATTATTGAAACCATCAGCACCGATATAAACATAATTCCCACAGAAGAAAGTACAGTTAAAGTACACCTGTATGGTGAAGCAACTCCTAATTTAATCCCCTATGACTTTGCCCGGCAAAGCGGCAACAGAATTTCCGTTGATGTCCGGCCAAAACAGCAGCCGGGAATAAACTTCAATACCATCCTGCGGCTCACCCTGGATGTCTATGTACCTGGTGAATACACTGAAAAACTGCGGGCTCAGACGGTTTCAGGCGACCTGCTGGCTTCCGACCTGTCTTTACAAACACTGGCTTTCAAGTCTGTTTCCGGCAAACTGCGGGCCACCGACTTTAATGCAGAATGGGCCGACTTAAGCACCACATCCGGCAATCTGAGCATTTCCGGGTTTGCCGGAGAACTGACGTCTAAAACCGTCTCCGGGGACGTAACGCTGGATTACAAAGAGTTTGCCAATAATATTACCGTAAGCACCACTTCAGGCAACACCACGCTAATTCTTCCGGAAGACGCCGAGTTTAGCGTACAGTTTCAAACGGTTTCCGGCAAAGCAAACAGTGATTTTCCCATAACCGTAGACTCTCTCTCCGGCAACCGCAACTTTGCCGGCACCGTGGGAAGCGGGGAAAACCGGGTACAGGTCAGATCGGTATCAGGCAACCTGGAAATTAATAAATAAACAATATACAGGGCCGGGATTATCCCGGCCCTGTTCTTCTTAATGAGCGTATGAGTAACCGTAGCGCAGCAAGTCTTTTTTGGCACGCAGCAAGAGCTGCGAAATCAGAATACTTTGACCCTGCCGCCTGTCGATTTTCATAGATGAACCACAATGCTCGCTGTCTTTTCCAAGCGGGCCACACTGCAGATAACCGGCCAACCGGTCATCTTCTGTCAGAACCAAAATGTATACTTCATCTGCAGATACAGGAGTTTGCGAAATCTGTCTTGTGAACGGCTGGTCACTATATTTATCCAGCTCAACGATCATCTCCATTAGTCCCTCTGTGTGCACCGCCTTAGCATCCAAAACACGCAACCGGTACATTAGTTTCCCCCCACTGAAGTGAAAAATTTATCTGTCATATATACTATTTAGTTCTTAAGCCATTGTTTCCTGCTTAAATATAGTATATTTTTTCCTCTATATAAAAGGCACGCTTATTTTGTTACCTTTGCAGCTTGGCTAACTGCGAAGCGTTATAACACAGTATAAGAAAAATGCAACACCGGGAACTGTTCCCAGTGTTGCAATACTTGTTAGCTTTCGGGCCCCACATTAGTCCAAGACCCAGCGGCTGTTTTCGTAAATCAGATGTTGTGTGATGGTGTCATGCTCTTCATAATTGACATAAGCGGTGCCGCGGACAACAATTCTGGTGTCCTCACGTTTTTTTACATCCAAATCAATGATATTTTCCCGGTCAAAAAAGGGAAAAGCAAAGTGCATCTCGTATCCCCAGGCCCACAGTGACTCTTCATAAAACTGCTTAAACTCCTTGTCCACCAGACGCTCCGAATAGTGCTCAATAAGGGTAGGCCGTACCTCATCAAAAGGGGTGGGCTCAACACCTAAGAAGCCGTCTTCAAAGGCGGAAAAAAAGATATCCAATGCCACAGCATGTGCCTGAATCACCATCTCCACCACTACTTCATCATCCGGCTGGTCGGGCACAGATGCTTCCTTTTGTCCGTTTCTAACACTTCTCTCTTCAGCGGTGCCGGATTCACCGGATGAGACAGGCTCCTCCACAACTGTTTCATCTACTCCATTGCGGCACCCTGCCACCATAAACAGCAGCAGAACAACCAACAATATTCCCACTAAAATTCCGCTTTTTTGCATTCAATCAACCCCATAGTTCTGATATCATATAGATGGATATTTTTCTCATTCATCTTTAGTATAAACAATTTTCTGCTAAAATATGCCACAGAAATGTTAACAGTCCGGACCAAAGTTGGCCCGGACTGTTATTATTCTTCCTCAATAAGTTCTTCATTGCGCTGTACCGGTGCATCCAGTATTACGTGCTCGATATTCATCGGTTCGCCCTCCACCTGCATCAGCACATCTTCAACTTCCGGAAATTCGGTGAGGGTATTAACAATGGAAAGGATGGTCATTGTTTCTCCCGCAGCACCTCCGGTATGTTCGGTGTGCATTTCCTCTGAGAAATTCACTGTGGCGGTATTTTCCGCCACGTCCACGTTCAGCACACTGACCTCAGCAGGGATGGTTGGGCTTAAATCTTCACGCTGGGGGCCGGCAATCAATTCTTCCAGCACAAGTTCAAGCTGCTGTGCAAATTCCGCTTCCTGCGGCAATGATATTTCCCGCTCCTCCGGCACAACGGCGGTGGCATCAGGACGGGCAAAATACAGTATCACCGTTTGCTGAACTGCCGGCGGAGTTATTTCTGTGGCAAAGGGCTCCATGAACCCGCGCCGCTCACCGCTGGGAGCAATTAGTTCTTCCCCCTCAGCAAGGATTTTCACCCGTTCTATTTCTTCAAACTGAGTCAGCGTGTTGACCACAGAAGCAATGGCCACCACTTCCGCCACACTGCCGCCAAAGTTCGTAAATTCTTCGCTGAAGTTAACCAGCAATGAATCATTTTGCAAAATAGTACCGTAAACCTCTGTTTCCTCTGGGATATTTGCGGTATAGCCCTCAGTCTCCGGGCCGGCAATTAACTCTTCCAACACAACCTGGTAGCGGTCCTCACCCTCACGGTAAGATATTTCCCGCTCTTCGGTGACCAGTTCTTCATTACCCTCGCTACCGTAATATAGCGTAACGTTTTCCGTTACAGCTTCGGGTTCCGGCTCCGCCTGCTGCGGACAGCCCACTGCCACCAGGGCCAGAACAAATATCAAAGCAATTATTTTGCGCACCATATTTCAACTCCCTTTACCCTTTGCCCATAGTATGGTCTTTTTCCGGACAAAAAAAACAAGGCCGGAATAACCGGCCCGTCATTATAATCCTTTTCTTGTCAAGGGGTTTATTGTGGGTCGCTCCCACCAGTATGCATCTTTGACATAACCGTGCTTCTCCCGCAAATGGGTGGTAATGTGCAATGCACAGCCGTGGGTTGTATCACAACGGACACACTCCATGCATTGTGACCATTCATAGCCGTAGGTAAACGGACATACTGCGATGCAGTTTATGCAATCGGCACCGTTTTGCTGCCAGAAACGCAGACAGTCGCTGGAACGGACCTGCCACTTTTTCACACCAGAATTGTTGTTCTCGCAAACCCCGCTAAAGGAGGGATTTTCTTTGGTGATGGCATTTGCCGGGCAGTGAACCGCACAAAGCATGCACTGATGGCAAAACTCAGTAAGGCCCATATTAATGGGCTGATCCGGGATTAGCGGCATATTGGTAAGTACCTTACACAAACGCACATTAGAGCCAAATTCCGGAGTTATCAAAAGGCCATGCCGGCCCACTTCTCCCAAGCCAGCATCAATGGCCAGCGGTATACTCATGGTGGTGTCATTCATGCAGGGAATGGCAACATAGCCCAGAGAACGAATGAATTCAGCCAAAGAAACAGCGGTAATCCCCATCCTGGAATAGCCCACAGCAACTGAGGTGCTTGCAGTTACTTCCGGCGATGTTTCAATCATCTTTGCATCCATGGCCACAGCTATGACAATGGCACGGTTAACTGATTTGGGGATCTCAAAAGCTTCTTCTGTTTCCCGGGGCCTTGGGGTATCGGCAAAGACAAACGGTTTGGAGAGATGGTCTTCAGAATAGACCCACTTCTCGTCTAATTCAGTCACGCCCACTAAATCTGCGCCATATAGTTCTGATGTTTCCTTAACCAGCTTTGTCAGCTTTTCCGGTTCCATCTCCACCGGATGCTCTGTCATGGGCTCCGGAATATAAAGCGGATCCCATTTAAGAAAGTGACTGTTGGGAAATCCGTATTCCCCTAAAATAAGGTTAACGGTATTGGCGCCAAAGTTAACAGCGTAATCCACCACAGTTCTGCCGGACAGATTGCGCATCATATTCTTTTGCGCACTGGCCTGCATCTTTTCAATCCATCCCATGTAAACCTTTTCTCCGGTGTCTTCTTCGCTCACCGTAACAAAAGCCTGCCTATGCACAGGAAAACGGCGGTACTCTTCTTCATTTACTTCGTATCCGGGACGCTCAACAACATATTGCTTACGAGGAATCAAAGCTCTCCCTCCCAAAGTTTGATGTACCAACGCCAAACTTTGTCTGCCTCTATTATAACTGAAACGTTGCTGTTATGAAACCGTCTCTTCTTTTTAGCTGCAGTCCCGCTCCCCGCTTTCAGGGACAATTTGGCTCTGTTTGGAGTAGTAATTGAGATAAGCGCCAAACAGCACAAAGGTGACTCCCAGCAGGCTGACAATGTCGGGAAGCTCCCCGAAGATCAGCAAACCCAAAAACATGGCGGTAATGGTATTGCCGTAGGCATAAATGGACAATTCCCCTGCCTCACAATAGCGGTACGCATAGGTCATCAAAAATTGCGCAATGGTGGCAGTTATTCCCACCCCCAAAAGGGCCAGAAACTGAAACAAATCAGGCATAACAAATTCACCGAAAATTAAAAAGGGCAATGTGGCCAGGGTAGTAAAGCCGGTAAAATAAAAAACTATGGTCTGAGGCTGATCTGTCAGGCGCAAATGCCTCACTGCGGCATAGGCCGCCGCCGCCAGCACCGCCGACAAAAGACCGATAATGGCGGGAAACAGCTCATAGTCCAATCCCGGCTGCACAATCAGCGACACACCAAAGAGGGCAAAAATTATGGCCACCCACTGGGGTTTGCGTATTTTTTCCCTCAACCAGAGAAAGGCCAGAATCAGGACAAAAAACGGACTGGTCTGATTTAGGATTACCGCGTTTGCCAAAGGCAGGTTGTCAATGGCATAAAAATAAAAAACCAAGGCCACAAAGCCAAAGAAAGCCCGGATAAACAAAGCTCTTTTATCCACGCCCCAAAAACTCCCCCTGCTTCTCAAGATCAAAAATGCGGAGACGGCAAAACCCACCACATTACGAAAAAACACTTTTTCCATGGTGGGTAAATCTCCGGAAAGCCGCACCAGAGTGGCCATCAGGGCAAAAAAAACAGATGAAGCAATCATAAGTAAAATACCTTTATTTCTGTCAGTCATCTCATCTCTCCATAGGGAAAGGCGCTTCAACCGGCGCCTTTGCTGTACTGTTTACATTATCAAATCGATTAACCGGATTTATTCCACCCGTCATAATGGACCCGCTCCGGTAAAAACCGGTCTGCCGGTCCTTTCTTTTCCGCAGGATACCCCACAGGAATAAGGGAAAGGGGTATCACCTCTTCGGGCATGCCCAGAAGTTTGCGCATTGCCAATACCCGCTCCTCCCGCGGGTACATTCCCAACCAAACCGTACCCAACCCACGATCCTGAGCCGCCAGCAAAATATTCTGGGTCGCTGCTGAACAATCCTGTACCCAATATCCCGGATACTTTTCCTCCCGCAAATCGCCGCAGACCAAAATGGCCATGGGCGCTTCCCTGATCATCCCGGAATAGGGGTGAAATTCGGGGACGGCATCTAAAATCTTACGGTCCCTGATCACCACAAAATGCCAGGGTTGTGCATTTCCTGCCGACGGCGCATTCATGCCTGCCCTGAGCAGTTCATACACCACCTGCTCCGGCACCGGCTTGTCCTTATATTTGCGAATACTGCGTCTTCTTAAAATTGTATCCACGGCCTACTCCTTTCACCAGACACAAGGACGGTTCCCTTGTCTGTTTTTTTTAATACCGGTAGTAAATTATAACGCTTCGCAGTTTGCGAAGCTGCTAAGGAAACCGGTATCGAAAAGCACGCGCCTAAGGTAACTGAATAAGCGTGCTTTCCTATTATCATAACCTATATGCTTCCTTATTTTCGTTAATATTTCCTTTTGATATTATCATCTTTTATAAATCACGTCATTTTGATACTTACGGGCAATCACCAAGGTAAAGGCCACCAATATGGCAGTGGTAACCAGGCTCCCTTCAGCGCCGAACCCACCGCCGGAAAGAAGCTGAGAACCTGCGGTTTCAATCTGGATTACTGAATGCTCAATCTGCAAACCGGAAACGGCAAAGCCAAAGATATTTCCCTGAAAAAGGTTCCAGGTAAAATGGATACCCATGGGCACCCATAAACCACCGGTCACTTCCCTGGCCACACCCAAGAGCACCCCAGCCAAAAGCAAATTAATAAAGGGCACCGGGCTTTGCAGCACGTTGCTGTTCATCAAATGAAGCGCCGCAAACACAACAGAGGTACCAACAATAGCCGCCTGCGATCCAAAATCATTTTTAATCAATCCATACCAGTACCCGCGGCACAACAGTTCCTCACCTACAGCCACAACTGCAAACAAAACCACAGAGAACAACAGCGCATCAATTACACCTGATTCCAGTGTAAAGCCGGTTACCTGCAGCCCACCGAGGGCCCAGATAACCATAAAAGCCGCCGTCATGATTCCTATACCCCAAATTGCGCCTTCCTTTCCCAGCCGCCAACGTTCTCTTTGCCGCCATCCCAATGACCAGCCCCGTTTTCGTTCAAATAAGTAATACATAATAAGTACGGCCCCAATATTCACAGCAGTGGAAATAATCAGCAGCAGCCTGTTAACCAGCGGCAGCTGCACAAATTGTGCAGGATCCATCTGACCGGACAGCACCGAACCCAATAAGCCCAGCACCATTACAGCGACAAAGGTCAGGACGAAGACAACAACCACAGTCAGCACAATTTTACCTGTAATCACTAAAATCTTCATAAGCACCCCCGGGTTTGAATATAGTAACCTTTATTCAAACCCAGGCCGATTTATGTAGGGCCAGATATTAAAAAAGCCATGGCGCTTAGTCCACGGCCTAATTAATCTCGTTCCAACTCAGCCAGCCTTTCCTCCAATTCCTCCAACTCCTGCAGCATGGCCGGTTTTACAGAGTGCTTGGGCATTCTTTTTTTCAAATCCTGTATTCGCTCTTTAATCTCTGCCAGTTCTTCTTTAGCCACAACATACAGCTCCTATTTACTTTCATCAATAATCCTGAGCAAAACTTCCTCAACATCCTCCGCGAAACTTTGCAGCTCCGGCTTATTAAATATTCCTGCCAGAGAACGGGGTTTAACTGTGCTGATGACTGTTTTGCCTTCCGTTACATACACATTAATCCGACAGGGCATCAGCAGGCTGACGGTCACTTCGATTTGCAGCGCCGTATGAGCATATTTTGCATTGCAGACCTCTATAATCTTAAGCGGTTCCTGCTCAAAGTTCTTTTCTGCCAACGTAGCCTGTACATCATGAACATGAAGCACCCTGAAACCGTTTGCCTTGGTTCTTTCAATGACAGCATCCACCGCTTCGCCAAAAGACTTATTGGTGACAACTTCAAAAATTGGCTGCAAGAACATCAACTCCTTAAGACTTGTTATGGCTATTATAACAGTCTTTTCACTGTTATCAAAACCACCGTAGTTGTAGACTTCTGCTTATAGTTTACATCCATAACCATTAAACAAAAACGGTCCCGGGAACGGACTTTTCTCCGTCCCGGGACCGATATTTGTTATCCCAGGTTATTTGTTTTTTAATTTCTCAACTTCAGCTTTTAGCTCCGCCACGTCCTTTTTCAGCCGGGATGCTTCCGCAAAGCCGGCTAAACCAAAAATAAAAGCAATGGGCGCCAGAAAACTAAGAGATTCCATAACTCTCACTCCTCACAGTACAGGATAAACCACCTGTTGGGTTCTTCGCCAATAGAGTGTTGATATCCTTTACTCATCCGGCTGATATTCAAGCAAATCACCGGGCTGACAATTAAGTTCGCGACATAATGCCTCCAACGTGGAAAAGCGTACTGCTTTTGCTTTGCAATCTGTAAGGCCGGGCATGATTAATTTATGCCTTATTTAATAAAAAATCAGCATGCAGAACATTAAACTATTAACAATTTATCTTCTATTAGCATACTATGATATCGCCTAATCATGACCTAGGCACAGACATTAAACAGCAACTGATTATATCACAGAATCTATACCCGTTGTCATATTATACATTAATCAGGAGGTGAACAAATGTCCAACCAAAGACAACAAATCCCCGGCGATCTTTTTTTGGCAAGCGTAATTAATCAAAAGGCGGTAAACCAAAACGCCCAGCAAGTACTTGTATTAGTTGCAGCACAGGTGTCCAACATCATTGAGGCTCAGTTTGGTTTTGCTACCAACGACGACAGCGATATCATTAATACGTAGCTTAATAGCCACAAATAAGTTTTCGCTGTCACAACCTAAGAAAGGAGCTATATGCATGAGGAGTTTCGCGTTTCAACATCAGTACGGCAAAAAACCCAGACACGCCCACCATATCATACCTGCAAATGCCGATGTATTTCAGGCCTATGTGATTAACCAGAAAGCAGTTAACCAAAACGCTCAGCAGGTCCTGACCATCGTTGCCGCTCAGTTATCTAACATTATGGAGGCCCAGTTTGGCTTTGCAACCAACGATGATTCAGATATAGTCGGCACGTAAATCTATGAGAAAGGAGCATGTACCTTGAAAATCGGGTTTAACAAAGGCGGCCTGACCATCGACGGGAAAAAGTTTAATCCCCTGGATCTCAGCGTAGACGGTCACGGAATTGAAACCGACGATAATCTGCCAAACGCAGAACCTTTTGAGTGCCTGGAGAACTTGTCCTCAGCCAGGGGCGAAGGTGCCACCAGATTGGATCAGATTAGGGCGCTACGCAGCGTCCTGCGCAGATAAACATTTAAATTATAAGGAGGAAATAAAATGCCAGATGTATTTTTAGCCAGTGTTATAAATCAAAAAGTAGTTAACCAAAATGCTCAGCAAGTTCTTGCTTTAGTTGCAGCTCAAGTCTTAACCGTTATGGAAGCTCAGTTCGGCTACTCTACAAACCTGGATAACGACCAAATTAACGCATAAAAGTCCGGGTCCCCTGTTGCCCCGGCAACAGGGGACCTAGCCATATTTAAGACTTTTTTGGCACCAATCTGCAGAGGAGGCTGTACCAATGACTGAGAAATTAAATGAATCTAAGCAACGCTCAGGCCATGAACATGTTCATATGCAGGCCGATATTATTGATCAGTTAAATACGAACCAGCAGTCCAACATGACTCTATCAACAGGGTCGGTTATCACACAGACCGAATCTTTGGTTAAATTAAATGTCACTTGAGAAAAGAGGCGTGTATATGACAAATTGCAATAATGATGACTGGATTGTCATCAAGCGAATAAAGGGCGGTAAATTTCCGGAAACAAGAATTGATAAAAACGGCAACGTCTTTATTGACGGCAAGCTCTATGACGAAAACGATACCCGCTATAGGCATTTTTCTGTAAATGCCGAGCGCCATAATAAAATCAGCAACGGTGAGGAAACGAGGAAAATGATTGAGATGCAAAAGGAATCCCAGGAAGGAGACATAAAAACCGTCAGTGAAAACAGGGATAAAAATAAGTCTGAATCAACAACAGTTAAGTTTTAAAAGAGGTGGCTTAGTATGAATAAAGCTAAATTTAAGTGCGGAGGCTATGAGGTTGATTTGGCCTTTTCACAAAAAGATTGCTCCGGGTTATTAGAGCAGCTTTATGATCTTAGGTTAAGTGAAATGACCAACGAAGAAAAAACAGAAAAGTTGCAAGAGATTTTGAGGGATTATTAGATGAACAGAACCAGAAAAACATTTGTCAGCAACCTCTCTAATCAAGCCAACATGAATAGTACTGAAACCAGTGAACTGTACCAACTGAACGTGGTAATTGCCATCGGGCTGGAGCATCTTGATACCAGTCAGCAACTCCGCTTAAAAACTCCCCTGAGCATTTCCGTCAATCGTACCGGGGAGCTGGACATCAGCGGCCTTGATGGGGTTACTGTATCAGATGATAATATTCGCGTCCATGCAGACCGTAAAGTCACTAAAAGCCCTGATCAAGACATGGAGTAACAGGAAGGGGGAACAACAGGATATGAGCAAATGCTGTAATAAAAAAAATAACCCTAAAACCGGGCAATCATTTAATATACTTGTAAACGCTTCAAATCAGGCTAATCTGGCCGATGTCAAAGATCTCAACACTCAGCAAATTAACTCCATTTTTCTCTTGGTATCACCATACTACGTTGAGAAGTTTAATATGGAAGGCCTTGATCTGGAAATTAAAATTGACGACGACGGAATCCTCTGGGTCGGCAATCAATGCTTTGAGCCCATAGAGGTTGCGAGAGGAGTTAAAATCATTGGCATCAGTAAGCGATAAAAAAGTAACCTGCAAAGTATGTGGTGATGCAAATATTTTTACTATCAGTATGGCGGTAAACGTTTATTGCGAATGTACAAACGGACATTCCTGGCGGGAACCGTACCAGGACCAGGGCGGTATGTATTCCCGGCCCCATAAACCGGTCCAGCGCCTGGAAGACTTGCTTAACCCTAATGAAATCACGTTGTACCAAAAATTAATTACTGAAATTACCAGGGACATGAAATACTATCAAACTGCCGACCCGGCAGACAAAGCCAAAAGGCTTTCGGAAATTTGTCAAGCAGATAGCAAAGAAATTTACATTCTTTTTAAGAAAATCACCATGTATCAAAACATCATGAAGGGAGGTTAACCCTGTGAGACGCAGAGTATATTCGACCACTTCCTTTTATGAAAAAGAAAATAAAACTACCGTCCAGCAAGAAGCACCTTTACAACAACCTGCCCAGGAAGACTCCGTAGGTGCAGAAGCTATAGACCAGCCTCAGCAACCTATCCCGGACGCTGGGGAAGTTTCGCAACCGGAGATTCCACAACAGGCACCAGCACCGGAACCTGAGCTGGTGCAAGAAGAGCCCAGCCAACCAAAAGCTTCTGGCAACCAAGAGATCACGGCAGAAATCGCTCTTGAAAAAATGCTTGCAATTTATGCCAAAACAAAAAAGAACAACTAAAATCCAACAACAGGCATGGGAATGCCTGTTGTTTTTCTTAAAAAATATAGGTTGCCAAACCGGCAGCAATAGTTAAAAACAGACAGTATGGTAGAGTGCGGGCTAACAGTGTCTGCTCATCCCCGTTGTTACCAATGGCCGATGTGCCCAAAAGGATTTTGGCCGGGGCAATGGAGCTGGCCACAGATGCGGCTGCAGTGTGGCTGGCCACCAGCAAAGTGGGCGCAAAGCCAAGGTTAAGGGCTGCCTGATGCTGAAAAAGGCCAAACAGCAAATTGGAATTGGTATTGGAGCCGGTGAGAAAAGTGCCCAGCAATCCAAAAAACGGGGCCAGCACCGGGTAAAATGGTCCCGCAGCACGGGATACTCCCAAAGCAAGAATGGTGGTCATCCCCGAATCATTCATAATCATAGCCGTAGTTACCAAAACCAGCAAGGTGATTATGGCAGGGGCGGCCAGGCTTATGGTCCTTTTAAACACACCCACCGGAAATACCGGCGCACAATTTCCGCGACAACGGTACAAAATAAAGGTAAAAAGCGTGGCCAGGAAAATGGCCGTCCCTGGATGCCGCAGACTGATACGCACAAATTCCGGCTCCGCAGGAACAAGAAAACCTAAGGCGGTGGAGGCTTCAGTAAAGGAAAAAGAAAAACCCACAGTGTCTAACGTATCACGAATCGGATTAGCCTGAAATAGAATTGCTGCTACACACAAAAAACCATACGGCGCAAATGTATCAAACACAGAGAATTCTGCCTCGCCTCCTGCCGGCTCCTCTGTCTTTTTAGGATTGTCAGGCAAAAAAGCATCCACCAACAGCAGTGCACCCGCACCGGCCAGTCCCCCCAGCAAAGCGGAGAGCTGCGGGACATTTGCATAGGCACTGGCATAAAACACCAAACCCGCCACCACCCCCGCCACCAGAATGTACACCGTTCCTTCTCGCACGCCTTGCCAGCCGTGATACAAATGAGCAACAATGAAACCGGTTAGGGTAAACATCAAAGTAAATTGGGCCGCCAGAGCAAACGATAGCTCCGCAACAGGAATACGGGAGGCAAGGGCCAATGTAAACAGGGCCACACCCAGCGTTCCGTAGGTAACAGCCCAGGCATGTCCCACCAGGGTCAGTGCCACCGCCATAAACGGTGATAGGCCGCCGATTATTAAAAAAGGCGCCACCAGCACAACGGGGATACCAAAACCAATAAATCCTTCCATAAACCCGGCAAAACACCAGGCCAAAAACAGCACTTGGAGCAAAGGCCGGCCTTTTAGAAACAACAGCCGTTTGCCCATGGCCTCCATGATGCCCAACTCTGTTAGCAGATTATAAAACAAAATAGCGGTAATCAGGATAATGCCGATAAACAGAGTAAACGCAACACCTTTTCCCGTCATGGACAAGAGCATGGCAGCGCCCACACCGAAAAAAGAAGGCGCCAGTACAAACGCCAGAAAACATGTCAGCAGCGCGGCGTGCAATAGAGACCACCGCATGCGCAACAAAGCTACCGTAATGGCAATAAGCGGCAAGGCAGAAAGAAATATACTAAGGGTATTTACAGGCAATGAAGTTTCCAAAATACAGTTCCACCTTTCCCAAAACAAAAGCTGCTTTTAAGCTGTAAGTTTCATTTTAACAAAAAAGTTGTTTATTGAGTATGCTTTTTTGGTAAGAAAGGCACGCTTATTCGGTTCCCTCAACGCGTGCTTTCAATACCGGTTTCCTTAGCAGCTTCGCAAATTGCGAAGCGTTATAATTTCCTACCGGTAGAACAAAAGAGAACTCGCTCTTTTGCAAAGCGAGTTCTCTTTGATTTAGTGTTACTGTCGGACTTATTCGCCCAAAGACTGGCTGCTGGAAACTTGCACCTGTGTGTTGAGGTTTTTCTCAACCTGAGTTTCAGTAACTTCCACTTCCTGGGCAGAGTATTTCTTCTCAATGAGGAAGTAGAGGGCTATACCGGCCAACAATCCCCAGCCTGCACCGTAGACAGCAAGTACAACGGCCATCAGTCCGGCCACACCGCGCTGTGCCTGGGACTCAATAATTTCTGTTCCCACCATGATGCACAAGAACCCGGTAATCATCAGCGTCAGCGACAAAGCAATGGGCAGCACCGGCTGGAAAATACTTACCAGCGGCAGAATAAACAGGGCAATAAAACCGGCAATCCAGAAAGTACCTGCACCACTGTAGATGGAATCCATTGCCTTGCGACCGAATTTATAACGCTCGGCCACAACCGCAGTTACCGCAGTCCAGATGGGACCGGCCAACCCCGGATAGGGAGCCAGGAAAGCGTGCATAAAGTTACGGATAGAGGTAATGATGTGAGTCCGGTTAATGTCCAGATCAATCTTCTCGTCCTGTCTGAAATCATCAGCCCGGCGAATCAGCGTATGTCCCACAATAATATCACCAAAAGCAATAATATAGGCGATAATGGCGGTGGGTACCGCAAAGAGGAAGATATCCAGTCCCGGGAAACCAACGGCAAAGGGCAGGTAATTGAAGTACTCGGAAAATGCCATATTGGTAATCCCCATCTGAATGTCCGGTAGCGGGTATTCGCTGACCATCCAACCAATAAACATGGCCACCACTAAAGCGGGAACCATACCATAGTTAGCCAATGCCTTGGCAAACTTGTTAGACTTACGCCATTCTTTAAAAGACTCAGAGAATATCAGATATAGAGCAACACCTGTCCCGGCGATAATTGAATAAGGGGTTGCGGCCAAACGGCCCACATTGCCGCCCACTTCAAACTCACCCATGATGGCTGCAATACCGGCACCAATGAGAATCCCGGCCTTCATAGAAACGGGTACCAATTCAACCAGCTTGCCACCTAACTTAGTCAGGCCCAAAAACATAAAGATAAAGGCCACAATAAACTGTAGGGCAAACAAGGCACGAATTGCTTCCGGCCCCGGCTCAAAGTTGCCAAGGAATAATACTACCACCGGGATAGCCGGCGTAATCCAACCTGGAACCAGAGGGTCCCCCAAAAACGTCGGTAACATAAACCCGATACCACAAATAAATACATAAGTAAGTGCAATTTCATACGGCAAACCCAAATGGGCTGTCAGCAACGGAATCATACCCAAGCTGGTAACAAACATTATCATTGCCTGGAAAAATTCCGGCCAAGACCACTGGTAATGAATACCAGGTACACGAATCTTAAAAATACCCGCTTGCAAAAATGGTTGTTCTGCTCCGTCCGGACGATTGATCATCTACGAATTCCTCCCTTTAAATAAAGTTCTGCCCAACTTTACCTAACCCCAAATGATACCTAAACTGCCTCACCCCTCCACTCTGTAATAGTCTGTTAATAAAATCTGAACAGATTATAACACAATTTTCTGATAATTACAAATAATTTTTCTATTCTAAATTTTAAGATAAGTCCTTCTCAAAAATAGAAGCTATTAAATTATTTAAAATCGTCAAATATAACGAAATACAATAAAATAAACCCCGCAAATCTGCAGGGTAGTAGAAATCTAGGGTAATAATGCCGCCGCTTCTTCATCGAGAATTAACGTTACGTCCCCATGGAGCTGGAGAAAAGAAGCGGGCACCCGGGTGGAGACGTTGCCGCTTACCGTATCTTTTATGGCCTGAGCCTTTCCTTTGCCGCTGGCCAGAAGCAGGATCTTTTTTGCTTTCATGATTGAGCCCATACCCATGGTGACGGCTTTTTTAGGGACTTCATCCCGGGAAGCAAAAAAGCGGCTGTTGGCTTCCACCGTTTCTTCGGTTAAGTCTACCACATGAGTGCCGGCGCTTAAAAACTCATCGGGCTCATTAAAACCGATATGTCCGTTTCCTCCGATGCCCAGAACCTGCAGGTCGATGCCGCCGGCAGCGGCAATTTGTTGATCGTAGTTCCGGCAGTAAGCCGCCATATCACTTGCCTGACCCCAGGGAATATGTACATTGTTGGGGTCGGTATTGATATGGTTGAAGAGATGATGATGCATATAATGGTGGTAGCTTTGGGAATGCTCGGGATCCAGGCCCAGATATTCATCCAGGTTAAAGGACTGAATGCTGCTAAAATCCAGCGTTCCTTCCCGGTGCATCTCTACCAGACGGCTGTACATTCCTTCCGGGGTAGATCCGGTGGCCAAACCCAGAACCGAATCATTTTTTAAGATTACCTGACTGGCCACAATGTCGGCAGCCTTCTTGCTCATCTCCCGGTAATCCTCAACAACAATAATTTTCATTGAATCATCCTCCCTGTTAAAATATCTCCTCTTTTTCTTCTGTGGTTAAAAATAGCTTCATAGCCTCATCCCGGGAAAGGCTGGGGGGAGACTGCAGGAGACATTCTTCTGCTGCCTTGCGGTTCTCCACGGCTTTTTCTTCCATGGCCCTGATTTTTTCCGGAATGCCGCTTTGCTTAACCATCTCTTTAATACGGCCAAAAATGTCATGGCTGCCCCAAAGAAAATCCGCTTCGTGCAGAATTTTACTGGCCACCATGGCTTTAAAATCCTGAAATTTCAATTGCTCCCGGACCCTGGCGGTATCCTTGATAATGGAATCAATCTCTTCCCTCCATGCCGGGCTCGTCAACAAACGGTATTTTTCCCGTTGGATGGCAGCATCCAAAACTGCCACCTCTTTTTCAGGCAAACCCTCCACCACCACTATAATATCCAGATCCGATCCTTTAACCAGTTCCCCCGTGGAGATTTCTGGGCGGGGCTCCACATGGGCCATGCCGTAAACCACATCTCCAGCTATCATGAAAGCAGCAGAGTTTTTTATCTGCTCCCTACATTCCAGACCGTCCACCAACTGCTCCATGGATTTTTGTGCCAGAGAAAATTTCTCTCTGCTTATCCGCGCCAACTCAATTTGCAGTTCTTCTGCCCTGGCTTCAACTTCTTGTACCTGGTCTGCTGTACCCAAAACAGTATAATTATAGAACTCCCGCATAATTGAGGGAGACAGACGGGCATATTCATCCACCCGCATGTCAAGCCTGAGGTAGCGTCTTCCCACGATACGGCTGAAAATCTGCTCTGAGCGGCGGCAGGCCGCCCAAAGGGAAAGGTCTTCCATGGGCACTGCCCTTAAGAGTTCCTTTCCCGTCAGCGGGCCACTGTCCTTTAGGACATCCACAATCTGTTTCATGGCTTAAGCGAAGTCGAAGTCCAGTATTTCCTGGACATTTTTTGATTTTACAATCTTTTGGGCAGGATAATATCCCCGGGCGGTACTGTTGGGGTAAAGAAGGACATTTTTACTAAGCAGGGTACCGGGGGTTGTAACGCTGTTACAGCCCGTTTCTACTCCATCACCGAGGATGGCCCCAAATTTTCTCAGTCCCGTTTCATGGCTGACACCTGCGGCGCTGACTTTTACTGCCGAACCGGTAATCTTCAGGTTGGCAATTTTTGTGCCGGCACCCAGGTTAACCTTACCCAGAATACTGTCGCCGATATAGGCAAAGTGCCCTGCTTTGCTTCCTCCCAGCATAACGGAGGATTTAATTTCCGTGGTATGGCCCACCACACAGTTATCCCCCACCAGGACCTGGCCGCGGATATAGGCTCCTTGCCGAACCTCGGTATTATTGCCGATATAGGTGGGGCCGCTAATGTAGGCACCGGATTCTACCACGGTTCCCTGTCCGATATAAATAAGGTCATCCATTAAAACTGAGCCCGCATAGATGATACTGGCTCCTGCCAGTACTGCACCGTCTATTAGTACCTGAGGCTTCTTACCCGATGTGTCGATGGCAAACCCGCTCTCTAAAACCCGGCCTTCATAAAGGACCACCGTTTTGTTAATAAAAGTCTGGCCCTGACGGATATCTGCCACATTACCTTTAACTGTTGTTTTAATATATTCAGGGAGCTTTTTTAATGCGTCCCATACATACTGACAATCATTGAAGAGAGATGCAAAGGGACTATCCTGAAGCTCAAAAAAGTTTTCCGGTTTTAGCATATCTCTGCCTCCTTACTTTTTATTCCACTGTTACCGATTTTGCCAGATTCCTGGGTTTATCAACATCGCAACCACGCAAAACCGATGCATGGTAGGAAATTAACTGTAAAGGAATCACAGAGAGGATTGGAGAAAGAATCGGAATAGTTTTTGGTATTGCAAAGATTACATCTACTTCTTTTTCGGTTTCATCGTCCCCTGCGGTAACTATCCCAAAAACATAGGCATCGCGGGCCTTTACTTCCTTAATGTTACTCCACATCTTTTCGTATAGTGCAGGTTGGGTAGCCAAAGCGATTATGGGGATGTTTTCGGTAATCAAAGCCAGTGTGCCATGCTTTAGCTCACCGGCGGCATATGCTTCGGCATGAATATAGGAAATCTCCTTTAACTTAAGGGAGCCTTCCAACGCTACGGCGTAATCAAGGCCACGTCCGATAAAAAAGGCATGTTCCCAATCTTTAATATGGTTGGCAAAGTCTTTAACGGATTCTTCCTGCTCCAGTATGCGTTCCACATCAGCAGGAATGTTTTGCAGAGCCTCAGTCATGTTTTTTATCTCTTCTTCCGCCACAATCCCTGCGGTCTGGCCCAACTGCAGAGCCAGAAGGTAGAGAACAACCAACTGAGTGGTATAAGCTTTTGTGGATGCCACCGCAATTTCCGGGCCTGCCCAGGTATAGAGTACCCGGTCCGCTTCACGGGAAACGGTACTGCCCACTACATTGGTGATGGCCACCACAGGGCTTCCCTTTTGCCTGGCAAGACGCATGGCCGCCAGCGTATCGGCTGTTTCACCGGACTGGCTGATAACAACCACCAGGGTATCTTCCCCCAGCAGCGGATCGCGGTAGCGAAATTCTGAGGCCACGTCTACCTCCACCGGGAGACGCAGGAGGTTTTCAAAGACATATTTGCCTACCAAACCGGCATGATACGCAGTCCCGCAGGCAACCATCACAATTTTTCGCAGTTGCCAGATTTGGTCTTCAGCCAGATTTAGTTCTGCCAGGTTTACCAAACCGCCCTCGGTGAGCCGACCCCGCAGGGTATCACGAATTGCTTTGGGCTGCTCATGAATTTCCTTGAGCATGAAATGGTCATAGCCTTCTTTTTCAGCTGCCACAGCATCCCATTTAACATGGTAAATTTCTTTTTGCAGCTGCTTTCCGTCACTGCCTTCCACAACAACACTGTCCCGGGTTACTTCCGCCAGTTCACCGTCTTCCAGGATAATGGTATCCCGGGTATATTTCAGCAGGGCGGGGATGTCGGAGGCAATAAAATTTTCACCATCTCCCAGCCCGATGATAAGCGGACTGTCTTTACGGGCACAAATCAGGCGATCGGGATCCCTTTCACTCATAACAACAATACCATAAGAGCCGGTCACTTTCTCCAGAACCTGACGCACCGTTTGTTTTAAATCGCCCTGGAAGTAATGCTCCACCAGATGAGCCAACACTTCCGTATCTGTTTCAGAACGGAAAGTATGACCCACGGAAGTAAGCCACTCCCGCAGTGCATGATAGTTTTCGATAATTCCGTTGTGTATAACCACATATTGGCCGGAGCAGTCACTGTGGGGATGAGCATTTTCATCACAGGGACGGCCGTGGGTTGCCCACCGGGTGTGGCCGATTCCCATGGTGCCGGCCGGCACTTCATTACCAACTTTCTCTTCCAGATTCTGTAGGCGACCCACCGACTTGATAATTTCAACGCCACTGTCATCCAGCAGTGCTACCCCTGCAGAATCATATCCACGGTACTCCAGCTTTGATAAGCCCTCTATTAAAATGGGGTAGGCTTGCTGCCCCCCGATATAGCCAACAATTCCACACATTGTTTATGAATCTCCTTTAGCAGGCGCGGTCTGCGCCGACTTATTTTTAATCCCGAAAACAGGGGTTTGTTACAAACAGAAATAAGCCACCGGAAACCCCTTTGTCCCGCCGATCACTCAACGGTTTTGTAGGTTTCCTTACGGTCGTGGCAGACCGGGAGGCATCCGCCGAAAACTTCGATAAACCTCCTCCTCGTCAACACTAAAATACGTGTTCAGGCGCTTTAAATGTAATTATAGGCAGGCATCCCCTCCCTGATAGTTTGGCAATGCTTAAGCCTGTTCTTCTTTAATAATCTCCGCCAGGCCGTTTGCCATCACATTCAACTCTTCTTCATCCTGACCCTCAAGCATCACACGGATTAAAGGCTCAGTTCCCGAGGGGCGTACCAGCAACCGGCCCCGGCCCGCCAGTTTTTCTTCCACATCCTGCATTGCCTGTTTGATGCGGCTGTTTGTATCCCAACCTTCGCGGGAGCCAACACGGCAATTTACCAAGACCTGAGGATAACGGGTAAAGTGAGAAGCAAGCTGGGACAGGGACTGATTTTTTTCTGCTACCACTGCAGCCAGTTGCAGAGCAGTTAACACACCGTCACCGGTGGTGTTGTAATCCAACAAAATGATATGGCCGGATTGTTCTCCGCCGATACAATAGCCCCCCGCCTGCATTTGCTCCAGAACGTAGCGGTCACCTACTTTTGTGCGCAGCAGTTTGAAATCCTGCGCCTGTGCAGCTTTCTCCAGACCTAAGTTACTCATCACAGTGGCAACCACCGCATTATTTTTCAGAAGCCCTTTTTCCTTAAGGGACATGGCTAAGATGGTCATAATGGCATCACCGTCTACCAGGTTTCCTGCTTCATCAACGGCTAAAACCCGATCGGCATCCCCGTCAAATGTAAAACCAAGCTGAGCGTTGTTTTCGCGGATAGCCTGACCAATGGCTTCCGGATAGGTAGAGCCGCAGTTATGATTGATGTTAACCCCGTCGGGAGCGTCATTAATTGCAATTACGTCTGCACCAAGGGTTTGAAATGCCTGGGGCCCCAGGCGAAATGCTGCGCCGTTGGCACAGTCCAGGACAATTTTAATGCCGTCAAAACGACAAGGCACAGTAGATAAAAGATATTTAAGGTAGCGCTCCTCCGCGGTAGTGTCATGGCAAACCCGGCCAACATCACCGGCTTCCGGGCGCGGCAGGTTATCAACTTCCTGAAAGTAAAGGGTTTCCATTTCTTCCTCTACTCTGTCAGGGAGCTTAAAACCGTCGGCACTAAAAAATTTAATACCGTTATCCGGATAGGCGTTATGGGAGGCGGAGATCATTACACCGCCGCAACCATCCAACTCTTTGGTAAGGTAAGCTGCAGCCGGAGTGGAAATCACTCCCGCAAGATGCACATTAACTCCTACCGAAGTAAGGCCGGCAACCAGGGCACCTTCCAGCATTTGCCCGGAAACCCGGGTATCACGGGCAATAATAAAATCATTGCCGCCGTTATTATTCTTTGCCAGTACATATCCGGCTACTCTGCCCATTTTATAAGCAATTTCCGGCGTCAGTTCCCGGTTGGCAACACCGCGGATTCCGTCTGTGCCAAACATTTTTCCCATTTATGAATCTCCTTTCGATGACACACTGTTACACTGCAAAAATGATTTCACCTTAGTATTTGTAATGCAGCGTCAATAAACATAGAGGAACGAAATAATTTTCTTTTTATTGCAAACACAAATAAGCCACTGCAAACCCCTTTGTCCCGCTGATCACTCATCGGTTTTGTAGGTTCCTTACGGCCGTGGCAGGCCGGGAGGCATCCGCCGAAAAATTCGATAAACCTCCCCCTCGTCAACACGCAAAACACGTGTTCTGGCGCTTCGCTATGCAGCTGTCGATAATCATCACCCCTTTATCCCGGTAGTCATCAGCACGGACTCATTAGCCATCATATGCTACAGGACCTCTTTAGGTACTATTAGAAATGCCTGCATACTATAGGACGGCTCCCGCTGTGCAACAGCAAGAACCGTCCCCGGTGTTGCAGACAAAATCATCTTAGTATAGCATACCTGTTGATTTCTGACAAATGCTACTCCTGGTCTATTTCTATTTCCGCGTTTACAGGGCCGTCATAAAGCAGCTCCACCCCTTCCGGCGGTATCAGCGAAAGCTCAAAGGTTAGTTTGTCCGAAGCATCGGTGATATCAACCCGCTCCGTAACAACTTCATCAATTGCGGCAATGTTTTCTTCCGACCCCTGTATAGTCACTTCAGCGGGTTGCAGATTGGTCCTTTTTACCTGATAGCCCTCTGCCGGCTCTCCGTCCATAGGTACCCGGATGGGAACTGTTTTTTGCGGCTCGGAGAAGGGGATCATCACTTCCACCATGCCGGGATTTACCACCACGCCTTCTACTTCCTGACCCATAGTATCAATGGCGCGCACCGGGACCATCTGTACCCGGTCGCCGTCTGCACCATCCACATTAATAATTGCCAGTACCCGGTCCACTTCAGCCAATACTGACCGCGGCCCGCGCACAAAGACAGAATCGGGAATGATGCGCGGCTCTCCCATCACAAAGCCGGGATCCGGCGTGCCGATAATCTCCAGGACAACATTTTCCTGAGGTGATTCCACTTCCTCCAACTCCACCTGCACCTGCGAGGGATTAAAGACACTGACATGCACACCGCGGGGCACCTCCGCCCGGGGAGTCAGACTGTGCCGGCCCTCTCCCAGGTCCTGCAGATCCACATAAACGTTAAGGCTTTGCGGTGTAAGATCCTGCAGAATATTGGGCCGTCCGCGCAAAACAACGTCTATTTCTTCAGGAATTTGCATTATCGCCAACTGATCATCAAGATTGCGGTAATTAAGGGGTACGTTGCGAACCGGCAGGGTAGCATCGGGCAGCGCCCGCTCGCCGGAAACATAAAGCCACAGCATTAGCGCCAGAAAGAAAGCAAATACTTTTACGACAGTGTTGTTTTTCAGGAGGCGATCCATCATGATTCCGTCGACCTCCATTGCCAGAAGCTGAGCGTATTGGATGGCGGCTTACACAGGTTAATAAGCATCTGCTTCAGTGTTTTTTCATCCAGGTAGCGGGTCAGCTTACCATTGGTGGTCAGAGAGACAACACCCGTTTCCTCAGAAACAATAATGGCCACCGCATCGGAGTGTTCAGAAACTCCTAAGGCGGCGCGGTGCCGGGTGCCCAGCTCCTTGCTGAGATTAGGATTTTCCGTAAGGGGCAGATAGCAACCGGCGGCCATCAGGCGGTTGCCGCGGATAATGGCAGCGCCGTCATGCAAGGGGCTGCGGGATAAAAAGATGTTAATCAAAAGTTCCGCACTGATTTGCCCGTCAATGGAAATGCCGGTTTCAATAAATTCATTTAGGCCTGTCTCCCTCTCCAACACAATGAGGGCGCCCAGCTTCTTTTTCACCAGTACCTGAATGGCTTTAATCAGCTCATCGAGCATCGGTTCGAAATCTTTTTCACCGTAGAGATAACTGCTGCGGGTAAATATCTTGCCGCGGCCCAGAGTTTCCAAACCGCGCCGAAGCTCCGGCTGAAAAACAATGGGAATGGCCACCAAACCGATGGTCATCACCGATTCCAGAACCCAGTTAAAGGTAGCCAGCCCCAGCTGACCGCTTAACACCGTGGCAATAAGCAGCACAGCCAGGCCTTTAACCAACTGCTCGGCCCGGGTCCCCCGGATGAGGATAATGGCTTTATAGAAAATGAATGTAACAAGGACAATATCCAAAATATCGCGCCAACTTAACACAGTCAGCAGCTGCATAACCCGCTCCACCATCCTCACCTCCTGATTTAAAGAATTAAAACACAATCTTCAGTTTAATTCGCCAAATAGAGCAAAAAACCTGCCCCGGGTACCCGAAAAGTATCAGTGGTTCCTATATTTTAAAGAATAAAAAACAGGCTTACCGCTTCCGGAAAAAGTCACGGGTAAGCCCCATGACAATACCGCTTAGCCCCCATAACCCAATGAGGTTGGGAACAGCCATCAGGCCGTTTAGGGTATCGGCCAGAGCCCAGACCGCCCGCAACCCCCCTATGGCTCCAATGGGTATCAGGGGAATCCAGACCAACCGGTAAACATAGACCAAGCGGCTGCCCGCCAAATACTCAAAGCATTTCTCGCCGTAAAAAGACCAGGCCACCAAGGTGGAAAAAGAGAAAAACACCAGGCCAATGGCCACAATGTAGCCGCCGGGACCAGGCAGGCCCTGGTTAAAAGCTGCGGTGGTGAGCGCTGCACCTTCCAGACCTTCGGTCCAGACACCGGTCACCAGAATGGTAACTGCGGTGATGGTACATACCACATGGGTATCAAAAAACACTTCAAAAATACCCCACAGACCCTGTCGGGCAGGATGGTCGGTGCGGGCGGCGGCGTGGGCAATGGAGGCGCTGCCCAGTCCCGCTTCGTTGGTAAAGATGCCCCGGGCCACGCCAAAACGAATAGCCTGCAAAATTGTGGCTCCCGCAAAACCGCCAACGGCGGCTCGGCCGGTAAAAGCGTTGCCGATGATGGCTGCAAAAGCGGCGGGCACCTGCTCTATGGAAAGGACGATAATCACCAGGGCACCTATCATATAAAATGCAGCCATTAAGGGAACAATTTTAGCTGTTATGGCCGCCACACGGCGGATGCCGCCCAGAATCACCACAGCGGTAGCCGCAGCGAGAATAAGGCCGGTGGCCAGCGGCGGGATAGCAAAAGCCTGGTTCATGGCATCAGCTACAGAATTGGCCTGAACCATATTGCCGATGCCAAAAGCGGCCAGAGATCCAAACAGGGCAAAGAGAACCGCCAGAATGCGCATTTTCAGGCCATGCTCCAGAAAATACATGGGCCCGCCCACCACGGCACCTTCCGGATTGGTCTGCCGGTAATGAACGGCCAGCACAACTTCGGCATACTTGGTCACCATGCCAAAAAAGGCCGAGACCCACATCCAAAAGATGGCTCCGGGGCCACCCAGAGTAATGGCGGTGGCCACCCCGGCAATATTGCCGGTGCCTATGGTGGCGGCCAGAGCTGTGGTCAGAGCCTGAAACGGACTGATATCTCCTTTACTGCTCTTTTCCGACTTTAAAAGGCCAAGCACCGTTTCCTGCAGCACCGCACCGAAACGCCGCACTTGCAAAAAGTCCGAGCGCAGTGTCAGATACAGTCCGGTGGAAATAATGGCCACAATCATCACCGGTCCGCCCACAAAATCCTGCAGCCGGGCATTTACTTGTTGCAGAAACACCATCATGTCCAAAAAACAGCTCTCCTCCCGCAAACCTTGTACTCAGGCAAGTCTTCCCCTGAAAAATAGTATGCCGCAGGGAGGAGAAAAAATGATATTATTCTTCATGCACTTCAATATTCCAGCCGCACTGGGCACAATTGCCGGCTTGCAGAAGGTTTTCTACCCGGTAGCCGTCACGGCTGACAACCTCTTTTCCGCATTGCGGGCAAAAAGTATTGGCAGCCTCGCTTCCCGGCAGATTACCCAGATACACATAGTTTAATTTCTCCAGGGCCACGCTGCGGATATGCTCCATGACCTCAACGGGGGTGGGCGGCAGCTTAAATTCATGCTGAGGATAGTAACGGGAAAAGTGAACGGGGATGGCGGGGTTAATCCCTGCCACCCAATCGGTGAAGCGGCGGATATCTTCTTCCCGGTCATTTAGCGTGGGAACCACCAGATAGGTCAGCTCAACATGGGCGGATTGGGCGGCGATTTCCACATAACGCAGCACAGGCTCCAGACGCCCTTTGCAGTGTTCACGATAGTATTCATCACGGAAAGCTTTCACATCAATATTGAAAGCATCAATTAAGGGGAGCAAATGAATAAGGGGCTCTTCGTTAAGAAAACCATTGGTGACCATAATATTTTTTAATCCCTTTTCCCGGACCAGCTTTGCAGTATCCAAAACATATTCAAACCACATTCCCGGCTCCGAATAGGTATAGGCCATACCCACCGGATTTTGCGCCGCGGCTTCATCAAGGCGGGCTACAAGCTGCTTGGGGGTAAGCCGGACTGTCTGTACACCGGGCGCTTTTCTGGCCAGATGCCAGTTCTGGCAAAAACCGCAGCCCAGGTTACAACCCAAAGTTCCCACAGAAAACACCTGGCGGCCGGGCTGATAATGGTACAGCGGTTTTTTCTCAATGGGGTCCAGCGCCATCCCGGCACAGATGCCGTAATTTAAGGAATACAGCTTCCCCTCCTCTTCCTGCCGTACGCCGCAAACACCTAACTCCCCGTTTTTTAAGCGGCAAAACTGCGGGCAGAGTTCACAGTGCACTCCCGGCCTTTTCTTTTTATAAAAAAGCGCTTCATGCATAACTAGGCCCCCTGACTGTGGCGTTTTACGTGGAAACGATAAATGCTATACTTTTCACCGGGGGAAATACCGGCTTTTTGCAAAGCAATGCTTAGCTGGTGCTCCACCGTTTCCACTCCTTCCAGATCAGGCAAAAGCAGCCCCTTGCGACCACCGCTTTGGACAATGACACCGTATTTTTTCGGGTCCAGGTCATTGGGTCCCGAAACCTCTTCCGGTTCAGAAAGCACGTCCACCGAATACTCAAGGCGGGGCAGTTCTTCTTCTGTGACAGGCTTAAACCGCGGATCATAAAATCCGGCGGAAATGGCATTTTCAATGATTTCCTCTGCCAGATTCTTCTGTACCGGCTCAATGGTACCAATGCAGCCACGCAGCTGGCCATCTATTTTTAAAGAGACAAAAACGCCGGCTTTCTCTTTGCGCAAAGGAGTATCTTGGGGTGGAGGAATTATTTCTTTTTCCCGCACAAAGGTCTCCAGTGTTTTCCTGGCCAGGCGGACGTGCTCACTTTCGCCCGGGGTTGTCTGTTCTTTTTTGCGCGCCACCCCCGGCGTCAAATCGGCCACCAGATAGCCCACCCCGAAAGTCCCTTCATAAGAGAGAATCTCCGGTTGCACAGCTTTGCCGTCCAGTATTCCCAGACCGATTAAAATGGAGCGATAGCCGCATTCCCCGGCACTCTCCAGCAGGGAGTGGTTAATGGACAAGACCGCCGGCACATCATAGTCGGATAGCAGATCAACAAGCTTTCGGTCAAATTCCTGCCCATCAGGGGAATATCCCCCCGGTGCATCCTCGGTTAACCGGTGGGAAAGGTCGCCGCTTATAACCACTGCCGCCCTCCGGTTGATGCGCTGCAGGACTTTGCCGATAATTTGTCCAAAGGCAAATAATTGTTTTGCCGGCAGCATACCAAAAGTAATGTGTACCATAGGCATGCGGACCCCTTCTTTATGTAAAAAGTAGAGAGGGACCATTGCACCGTGATCCAAAACCGCCTGCACTCCGTAAGCTGTGGCTTTTCGTTCTGTTATTTTGGCTGTGCGGATACCGGCCCGGTCTGCTTCCACCTCAATGGCTTCCAGCAGATGTTTATCGTTATGATACTTAAGCTCTACATTGGGTGCCCCAAACCGTGCCAACGATCCGCTTAGCGTGCTCTCTGCCAACATGGCCACCGCATCACGGAAAACAGGTCCGTGCGGCGAAATTACCACCAAAGTATCGGCGCCGCTTCCCTTCACCCGTCGGGCCATCTCCTCCATGGCGTCTACGGTTGCGGAGACTTTTTCGGCCTCTTTTCCGCCAACTTCCGGAACAATGATGGGCGGATGAGGATAAATTCCGGCATGAACAACTTTACCCACAACATAAACCTCCTTTATACAGTTAAACATCACTTATTATTTCCGGAAATGTTTTCCTTTACATCATCATAGCGGATTTTTTTATTGTTAAGCAATTCAATATTTTGATAAACTGTCAGCAAGGCTTGTTTTTAATGTTTTGTTAATGGACCAAAGGGAAACAGGTACGAAAAAAAATAACTCCCTCGGGAGTTATTGTGTCGTATCCAGATACTGATTGATAGCCACATACATGGCCCAGGCCACCTTGGATTGGTAGTGGGGGTCACTCAACAGACCGGCTTCTTCGGGATTTGAGATAAAACCGGTTTCCACCATGGCACCGGGCACTTTTGATTTATTTAAGACCAGATAATCACCCGGTTTAGCCTTGCGGTTGGTATTTTCCAAAACACGGATTAATTCCTGCTGAAGCAGTTGAGCCAACATCCGGGAGGCTTCACAGTCCCCCCTGTAAAAGACCTGGGCGCCCCGCCAGCGCGGGGCAGAAATGGCATTGGCATGGACGCTGATTAACAGGTCCGGATTTGCATCCTCTATAATTTTCAACCTGTTTTTCATGTCCTGATTCTTTTTGGGGCCGGCGGTGGGCAGCACCAACAGGTCCCGGTCCGTTTCCCGTGTCATTACCACGCGGGCGCCGGCAGACTGCAAATAATCGCGCAATGCCACCGAGATGCCCAGCGCCACCACTTTTTCTGTGATATTATTGCTTGCTACTCCAGGGTCATAACCTCCGTGCCCCGGGTCGATGACAATGGTTTTACCTGTCAGAGGCAAACCTGACACCATCGCTGTACTGCTGCGCCCCAGAACCGTTTGCAGCAACAGAACCGCTGCCAGAATCAGCACCAGGCAGATAAGAATCCTTGCTCTTCTGTCTACTTTAGGCGTAAAATAAAAGGTGACACGCATCAGGCAGACCCCCTTTCATTTATAATAATATGTCCCGGAATACCCGGTTATGAAAAAGAGGTATTTTATGAAGCAAAATCCTTACTTTCAACTGTTTAGCACATTCTTTAAAATAGGCGCCACCACTTTTGGCGGCGGGTATGCAATGCTGCCCATCATTAAACGGGAAGTGGTTGAGACCCATGGCTGGCTGCATGAAGACGAATTTGTGGACGTCCTGGCGGTAGCCCAGTCCTCCCCCGGAGCGGTGGCCATCAACTCGGCTATCTTTATCGGCTGCAAACTTCATGGCTACCCCGGAGCGGTGGCTTCCATGCTGGGGGCGGTACTGCCCTCGTTTATCGTCATTTTAACCATAGCTATCTTTTTTGCCCGCTATACAGAAATACCGGTGGTGGCCGCTGCTTTTGCCGGTATCCGCCCTGCTGTTGCCGCTCTCATTGCTGCGGCGGTTCTTAAAATCGGCAAGCCGGTCCTAAAAAGCCGGACACAAATAATTTTTGCCCTGGCCTTTCTAATCCTTTCCTCGGCTTTTAACGTCCATCCCGTGGCGGTTATTGTATTGGGTGCCGGCAGTGGACTGCTGCTGTCTTATTTGAGCACAGAGCAGGATGGGGAGGATAATGAGTCATGATTATATTGCAGCTTTATATGGCGTTTTTAAAAATCGGTATGTTCAGCATTGGCGGCGGTTATGTGATGCTGCCTTTAATTCAAAAGGAAATCATTGAAAACTACGGCTGGCTGACCCAGACAGAATTTGTGGATATCATCGCCATTGCCGAGATGACACCGGGTCCCGTGGCCATTAATTCTGCCACATTTATCGGTTATCAGACCGCCGGAATCTGGGGCGCCGCTTTTGCCACCGCCGGCGTGGTTACCCCTTCCTTAGTCCTGATGGTCTTAGCAGCAAAAATGATTAACCGCTTCTATGAAAACCGTTGGGTTCAGGCCGCATTTGGCGGCCTGCGCCCTGCCGTCATCGCTTTGATTGCCGGCGCCGCCATCTATGTGGCCGGCACCGCCATTACTGACTACATCTCAGTAATTTTCGGCCTGGCAGCGTTTGCCCTACTGATTTTTACCAAGCTCCATCCCATTGTGGTATTGGCCATTTCCGCGGTGGCGGGTATAATTATTTACTTATAAGCACCAAAAAACGGAGCCTAGCCTAAACGCTGCTCCGTTTTTTTAAATTATGAAGGTTTGTGTTATTTTGCTCTTCCTCTAAGGGCTCTGAGACCGGGATCTCTTTTGCCGGCACACCGCCCACAAAGGTGGCGGGCATGATATCATGATTCACCAAAGAATGTGCCGAAACGGTGGCTTCATCGCCCACGGTAACACCGGCCAGTACGGTGCTGTTGGCTCCAATCATTACATCGCGGCCGATGACCACTTCTCCGGTGGCCCACTGGCGCACCATAAACTCATGGGCCAAAATTGTGGTGTTGTAGCCGATAACACTGTTATCACCCACCGTTATGAGCTGGGGAAAAAACACATCAAACATTACCATTAACCCCACCGATACATCCTTGCCGATTTTTATCCCCACCATGCGGTAGAGGAAATTTTTCAGACGCAATGAGGGAATGAAACGGCACATAAAGATTACGGCGAAATTAAAGCAGACCCGCAGGGGATTAACATAACTTGTCCAGTAGTACAGCGAATTTTTCGGTCCGGGAACCTGATGCCTGGTAATTTTTCTCTTCATCGCTGCAGCACCGCCAGGATTTCAGATAAACGCTGCTTATATTCATGCCTCTCCACAACTGTGCCCGTCACCAAAATATCGGCCCCTGCCTCCAAAAGCTGCCGGGCCACCGCAGCGGTGCGAATACCTCCGCCCACAATAACCGGCATCTCCACCGTGTCTTTTACCGCTTTGACCATTTCCGGCGGAACCGAGACCGGTGAACCGCTGCCGCTTTCCAGATAAAGATACTTAAAGCCCATTAGTTGAGCTGCAGCGGCATAGCCGCAGACTGTCCATTGGTCATCCCGGTCGATGAGGTTTGCCTCTCCCACTTCGCCCACACTCATGCCCGGTGCGATAACAAGATAACCGGTGGGCAGCACCTCAATATTTAACTGCTTAATCAACATGGCACTTTCAGCATGCACGCCCACAACATAACGGACATTGCGTGAATTTAATAATGAAATAAAGAGCGTGGCATCAAATGTTAAGCTATATGCTTTATCCTGTCCGGGGAAAAATATCACCGGTTTTTCCGTAACTTTTTTCACTGCATTTACGGTGGCGGATAAATTAGCCTGATTAATGCCGCTGGAGCCGCCGATTAAAAATCCGTCTGTTCCCAACTCATCTGCGGTGGCGGCAACTTCGCCCGCTCTGTCCGCCGGCTGCTTGGCCGGATCAATTAGAGTAAGATGCGCCGGACGAAATGTGATAATTTGCTCCAAAGTTTTACGGACATGCATCTTTTCACTTCCCATACTTAGACGTTTGAAACCATTATAGCGCAAAAACAGACTTTTTTTCAATTTTTATTAATATATTGCCACTCATACTCTGCTGTGCAAAGCAAATCCTATAACTGACCCGAAAATTTATCGAGGGGGAATGAAATGTTTAAGCATGAAAAGCCCATGCTTCATCCGGTTAAGGTAGATGCGCCCAACCCGCAATATGCGGCTATGCTGCAGGAGCAGCTGGGCGGTTCAAACGGTGAGTTAAAAGCCGGTTTGCAATACATCGCCCAAAGCTTCCGTATTAAGGACCAGGAAATTAAAGACCTGTTTTTGGATATCGGTGCTGAAGAACTGAGCCATATGGAAATGGTGGCCACCATGATTAATATGTTAAACGGCCATGATTTGGAAGCTGACGCCATGTCCGGCGGCAGTATCCAGGCTCATGTTCTGGGTGGGTTGGCTCCCCTTTATACCGACGCATCCGGCTTTCCCTGGACCGGGGTATACGTAAACTGCACCGGCGACCTGCCGGCAGATATTCTGTCCAACATCGCTGCGGAGCAAAGGGCTAAAGTCGTCTATGAGTACCTATACCGTCAGATTAATGACAAGGGTGTACGGGAAACTATTGATTTTCTTCTCAATCGGGAAGAGGCCCACAACGCCTTGTTCAGGGAAGCTTTGAATAAGGTGCAAAACGATGGATCCAACAAGGATTTCGGTGTCACGGAAGATTCACGCCTCTACTTTGACCTTTCCACACCAGGCAAGTTCTTTGAGCATCCCTTCCCCACTCCTCCATCGTTTGCCAACCCCAACCAGGCGCCGATGCAATAGCCGCAGTTGAAGACCCGCAAGGGTCTTCATTTTTTGTTATAAACCCGTACAGTGAGTTTTTTTGTCAAGAATGGTTTTCACTTGATAAACAAGCGCTATCATTATGAGCATACAGATACTTACATTATCCCAAACATTCAACGTTTCTCACCGATTTTTATTGCTTTTTTTTTCCGTTACATTGTATAATATGAGTACCACTGCTTTTCCGTGGGGTTTCGGGAAATCTAGACTCCTTTGTTGGTCGGTTAGATTTACCAGTCCACGTTTCAGAAGTCAGGGGAACCACAACAAAGGAGGTTTTTGTATGTACACGGACAAAACACTGGAATGTCGTGACTGCAAAGAGGATTTCATCTTTACAACAGGGGAACAGGAGTTTTATGCGGAAAAAGGTTTTGAAAATGAGCCGGCCCGCTGCCCGTCCTGCCGCTCTGCCCGTAAACAGCGCAATAGCGGTGGAGAACGGCGCATGTATGCTGTGACCTGTTCCGATTGCGGCGTGGAAACAGAAGTGCCCTTTAATCCCACCAACGACCGCCCGGTTTATTGCCGCAACTGCTTCCAGAACCGTTAAGCAGCATTTTTTCGGCAAAGAAATCACTTGACAGGACAAACTGTAACTGACTATAATAGAAGACAATTATATTTCTTTTAAGCAATGACGGGGAAGTTGGATAACAAACGAACCCTCAGCGAGCCGGGGAAGGTGCAAGCCCGGCGGTTACGAGTTATCGAGGTTCACCCCTGAGCTCCGTGCTGAACGTAAGTAGGCGCTGGCGGCCTCCACCGTTATCTGGATAGGGTATCGATATATAAAAAATATGTCCGTACCTGAAATAAGCCGGAATGCTATTTGGCATTCAACAAAGGTGGTACCGCGGGAGATCTCTCTCGTCCTTTCTGGACGGGAGAGTTTTTGTTTTTCAAAGTATTCCAATGGAGGTGTAAGCAAATGTTAGGTATGGTAGATGCCTGGGTATCGGCAGCCTGGATCCTTTCTGTCGGCTCCGCTGTAGGTTGTGTTGTGTATGGGGCAATGCACTGGAATTACGAGGACGAGGAGTAAACAGGAGGATCTTATGAATATTACTACTTTAACCATTGTCATTTTGATCTACCTGGCAATTATGACCGGACTTATGGCTCTGGGATACAAAAAAACCAAAACCGATGCAGATTATATGGTGGCGGGACGCAGTATGCATCCCTGGGTAATGGCCCTGTCTTACGGCGCAGCGTTTATCTCTACCTCCGCCATTATTGGCTTTGGCGGTGCTGCCGGCCTGTTTGGCTTTTCTTTGCTCTGGCTCACCGTGTTAACAATCTTTGTTGGAATCTTTATTGCTTTTGCAGTTTTTGGCGTGCGCATTCGCCGTATGTCCTGTAACTTAAACTGTGATACATTTCCCTCCATGCTGGGTACCAGGTTTCAGTCCAAAGGGCTGACCGCTTACGCAGGACTTTTAATCTTTCTTTTAATGCCGGCCTACACCAGCGCAATTCTCATTGGCGGAGCCCGCTTTCTCCAGGACGCCCTGGCCATGCCCTTTAACATCAGCCTGCTGATTCTGGCTGTATTGGTGGGTATCTATGTGGTAAGCGGCGGCCTGCGCGGTGTAATGTATACCGATGCCTTTTTTGCCGTAGTCATGCTCATTGGCATGGCGGCACTGCTTTTAAGCACATACAACGCAGTGGGGGGCATTATCCCCGGGCACACCGGCCTCTCCGCCCTGGCCTCCATGGTGCCGGAAGCGTTAACCGAACAGGGACACCGGGGATGGACCGCTATGCCCGCCGTTGGCTCCAGTATCTGGTGGACCGTTATTTCCACCATGGTGCTGGGAGTTGGCATTGGTGTTCTGGCCCAACCACAGCTGACCATGCGTTTTATGACGGTAAAGCAGCCCAAATCAATTTACCAGGCAATTTTGGTGGGCGGCATATTTATCTTCTTTATGACCGGCACAGCCTTTATTGTGGGACCGCTTAGCAACCTCTATTTCGTACAAAACCAGGGGCAGATTGCCCTGCAGGTTGCAGAAGGCAACATGGACCGCATCATACCCATCTTCGTTTCACAGATTATGCCTAACTGGTTCCTCTATTTCTTTATGCTCTCTCTCTTATCCGCCGCAGTGTCAACCCTGGTCTCCCTTCTCCACGTCCAGGGCGCAGCCTTTGCCCGGGATTTGGTAGACACCTTGGGGGCCGGCAAACTCGTTCCGCAGTTTGGCACCAGGCACTGGGCCAAAGCAGGCGTTCTGGTATCCCTTTTGGCCGCCGTGGTACTGGCCTATGTTCTGCCGGCGGGCGTAATAGCCCGTGCCACCGCATTCTGGTTTGGCATCTGTGCCGCTGCATTTCTGCCTACATTGACCGCAGCGCTGTACTGGCCCGCCGCCACCAAAGCCGGCGCCCTGGCCAGCACGATTTCCGGCAGCCTCATCAGCGGACTGGGCTACGTTCTCCTCAAAGAACAGGAAGCGGTGGCCATCGGCCTTGTATCACGACTCTTTGACCGTGCCACCCTGCTGCCGTTTCCCTGGACCCATATCGACCCGCTGATTTATGCACTACCTATCAGTGCAGTGGTACTGGTCGTTGTCTCCCTTGTTACTCAAAAACCTGCTGCTCAGCATTTAAAAGATACGTTTGATAAAGTAGCCTAAGAAAAACGCTCCCACAAGGGAGCGTTTTTTAGTGCCTGGCCACCATCACTGTAGCCGGCGAATCGTGGCTAATATACTTATCACGCTTAAAGTTGCCAAAGGTTTTAACGTCAGTAAACCCGGCAGCTTCCATGTCATTTTTTAAATCCTGCTGACGGATAGGTCGAAGTTCTACACTGTTATCCAGGCGTTTTACCGAACCATCATCCATTTTCAGCTCCAGCACGGAATCAAAAATTAGCTTATTTTCACTTTGCGGGCGATATGTGCGGGTAAAACGTAAATGCTCGCGCTCAATAAGCGGCAAATCTGTATCACCCCGGGCCAGAATACGGTCAAAATTTACAATCTGAAAAACGGCCACCCCGGGTGTCTCAAGTACGCCATACATTGCCTGCAGTGTTTCCTGCAGTTCCTTTCTGCCCGTAAGGTGCGCAAGCGAGTTGCCAATACAAAACAGGCCATCAAACTTCTGTCCCAATGATTGCGGCTTGCGCATATCCCCCACAGCAAAAGAGGCATCCACGCCGAATTGTTGCGCTTTTGTCCTTGCCTGCTCAATCATACCCGGTTCTAAATCTGTCCCCCAGGCTTTATACCCCAACAGCGCCAACTCTATGGAATATGTCCCAGTTCCACAGGCTAAATCCAGTACCGAATTTGCCCTAACCACCTGAAACTCACGGTGTAAAAAAGTCAGCTTAGCAGGTTCGGACGGGAAAATATCATCATAATAACGGGCCAATGTTTCATAAAACATTTCCTTACTCCTTTCGTTACCGGATTCAGTAAGAAACTACGGGGACTGAATTGAATATTATATAGTAACACAGCTGGAGGTGATACCATCATAAATATTCTCATCACCCTGTGGTTTAAATACTTCCGTTACCTTTGGTCTGCCCTCAGACATAAACATTCAATTAAAGAGCTGCACTGTGAATACTTTGAAATCCCGGAAAACATAGCAGAAATAAAGGGTACAATGCGGGCTCTCCACAACAATTTTGTCTGGACTCAGGACGGGCCGGGCCGTCTCTTTGATAGCATAGACTCTCCCGCTTCATGTTGGGACAGAGCTTTTAACTATCCTCCCCTCAGGGATGATTGTGACGGGTTCCATTCTGCACTGTACTGGGCGGTTTCGCAGCATTTTTCCTGCCGGCTTCTTACGGTGGCAACACTGCCCCTTCACCATTCCCATACGGTTCTCATTATAAGAAACAAAGGACAATATCATCTTGCTAATTATACCTACCTCAGTACCGCTTTATCCGATTTAGATGCTGTTATTAAAGATTTGTTCAGAACCTTTTACCGCGACAAGAACGTTCAGATGGTGACCTGGGAACTGTCGGTCTGGGACAAAACAAGATGGACGCATGCTCCTTTGCAGGATTTCTTACATTAAGGAAGAAATAACCTTTACTGTGCATAATATTTTATACCAGAAATTTTTAAAAGGAGCTGTATCATGACAACGGACAAGTCAAGAACATTATGGGGCATTATCGTCATCGCCGCCGGTATCGTACTGCTACTTAACAACCTGGATTTTACAGACATTAATATATTCAGGTACTGGCCGGTTTTGCTGATTCTCTGGGGTTTAAACGCACTCTTTACCGGCAGCCGTAACCTGGCCGGCCAGGGCATCTCCGTCTTTGCCATCATCGTTGGCGCCATTCTTTTAGCCAACAACCTGGGATACACCGACATCAGACTGGGAGACATACTGCGACTCTTCTTCCCCATACTGATTATTCTCATTGGCATCAGCCTTTTTATGGGACGCTCCGTTTCCGGAAAAACCACCTCTGCCATTATGGGTGGTGTGGAACGAGGCAAGAAAAACACCTGGCACCTGGAAAACGGTTCCTACCTGGCATTTATGGGCGGCATTGAGTTAGATCTGAGGCATGCCATTATTCCCGAAGGAGAAACTTTCCTGGATCTCACCGCCATCATGGGCGGCATCGAAATCCGGGTTCCCGCCGACCTGCCGGTGGAAGCCGACGGATTTGCCGTATTAGGCGGAGTGGAGTTTTTTGGTGAAGGCAGCGGCGGCATAATCGGCTCAGCCCGCTACTCCCCCGAGGACAAGAAAGACAACACCAAAATCTTAAAAATTCAGTCCCGGGCCGTTATGGGCGGGATAGACATTAAAAGAGTATAGCCTTACCCTCTGAGGATTTCCTCAGAGGGTTTTTAATTTTCCTCGTAGCGGACGCACAGCTCACAATAATCATCGCCATCGGCAATCACACTGGGAAATTCCAAAGTCATTCCGGTAAAATTACTGACCATGCCCAAATCACCCCACCGGGCCAGACGGCAAAGCCGGGAAACCTCCTTCTCAGACAAGCCTCTTTTACGCCACGTCTCCACCAGTTCACAATGATGAAAGCGCAACCTGCTGGCTGTGGGACTCACTTCTAGGGCTTCCATGGCAAACGCCCCGCAGCCATACCCACTTTGCAATGCGGCTGCAAAATCAGCTGCATTTTTAATTTCCCCAAGCCGTTTTCCTTTCTCCACACCAAACTGCCAAATAGCTTTTTGTGCCAATTCATCGGTATTTACGCCCTTCTCTTCTGCAGCCTGCAGTAAAAGGTAAAACCAGGTGGCCCGGTCGGCTATGGCTGCCCGATACGCTTTGGTAATCTCTGATACTTCCTGTTTACTCACAAACAACATCCTTTCATGAAGCAAATAAAAGATAGCAATATGCCAATTTCACCAACACCTTCTCTAAAACCTGTTTTGTCCAAACATCTTAATTAAATATTAGGAACTTATCTTACTGCTACCTGTGTTTTTCCAGTATAAACAAATCAACCCGGCAAAAAATAAACCTGTAAGACAAACTAACAAGGAGGTCATGTTATGGAGCGCGCCCATAAAGATTCATCCCCCATTACAAGGGTAAAATGTGTGGTTGACAGTTGCGAATACTGGGACAACGGTAACCAATGCCTGGCATCAGCCATTGAAATCCAACCACCACAAGCCTCAGATACACAGGACACAGACTGCGCAACTTTCAAGCCCAAATAATTAAAGATACAAAAAGCTCCGCAATTGCGGGGCTTTTTTGCAGTATTCAGCCTTTCACAGTCGTGCTATAATTATTAATATTAACCATAGCGCAGAACCGGAGGGTTTTATGTTTACATTCAATAACATACGTTACAAAGACATTTTAGAAATCGAAGACTTACTTATTCCCGTTAACAAGGTCACCTGCATTGTGGGTGAAAGCGGCAGCGGCAAGACCACACTTTTGCGCCTGCTTAATAAAATGATCAGCCCTGATGAGGGAGAAATATTTTTCCATGACACGCCGTTAACAAATATTCCTGCAGTGGACTTACGTCGGCGTGTTGTTATGCTGTCGCAGGTTCCGGTAATTTTTCCCGGAACAATTGAAGATAATCTGCAGGCGGGGCTAAGCTTTTCAGAAAAGCCTTTAGCAGAGGAGCAAAAACTCAGGGAAGCTCTATTACTGGTACACTTAAACAAAGACCTGGCGGGCGAGGCGGACAAGCTGTCCGGAGGCGAAAAACAACGATTATGCCTGGCCAGAATGATGCTAATGGAACCGGAGGTAATGCTTTTGGACGAACCCTCCGGAGCACTGGATGAAGATACTGAGGAGCTAATCATCAACAGCCTGGTTAACTTCGCCCGGGACCACAATAAAACGCTGATTATGGTCACCCATTCTAAAAATGTGGCCCGTCAATATGCACAACAGATCATTGAGGTGCGCTCAGGAAAAATCATCAGGCAGGAGGAGGTGGCAGGTAATGCAGGACGTAATTAAACTGCAAATCTGGCAGTTAGGGGCAGCCTACATCTTTATCCTCCTGTTAATGGCCATTGTCCGTATTAAAGGTATTCCCCGGGAAAAAGAAATTATCATTGCCACATTACGCATGATTTTGCAGCTAGTCCTCACCGGATACGTTCTTGTCTATCTCTTTGAAAATCCCAGCCCTTTATTAACGGTACTGGTAATCACGGTAATGCTGGCCTTTGCCATCAATAATATCATGAAGCGGGTCAAAGTTGCCCTGTCGCAAAAAATAAAAAAGGTTATTGCTTTTTCCATGGCCATTGGGACATTGGCCAGCCTGCTTTATTTTCTCCTTGTGGTTATAGCCCTTTCCCCCTGGTATGAACCGCGCTACTTTATCCCCATCGCCGGCATGATTATCGGCAACTCCATGACCGGTATCACCCTGGGGGTAAGCCGACTGGTGGAAGGCATGCAATCCCAAAAGCAATTGGTGGAAGCGGCCCTGATGCTGGGCGCCACCCCCAAAACGGCAGCCAAACCCATCGTAAACGGCGCCTTCGATTCCGCCATTGTCCCCACCATAAATTCCATGGTGGGCATGGGCATCGTCTTTCTCCCCGGCATGATGACCGGACAGATCCTCTCCGGCGTCTCCCCCCTAACCGCCATCGAATACCAGATTGCCATTATGCTGGGCATCGTAGGCAGCGTAGCCCTCACCGTCATCCTCTTTGTGGAACTAGGCTACAAAACATTCTTCAACGAAGAACAACAACTGGACCTCTGAGACAAAGGGGACAGGTGATTTTGTCTCACAATGTGGACAGAGGGACAGGTTTATTTGTCCACAAACAGACAACTCCCCGCCGGGACCCGGCGGGGAGCTTTTGCATTACAACGGCAGCGGTAGATTTCCTGTAAAATACAAAGCTGCCACCACAAGAATAATTGCCAGAAACGCCAAACGCACAGCCATTTTCACCACAAACCGAACCACCAAAAAAGCCGCCAGGACTATCACAATCAAAGGCAAAAACTCCATTAGCCCGTCCATAATCCCCACCTCCAAAAGACTTGTCGTATTTTATTATGCAGATATAAAGAAAAAAATGCCAGCTACGGTTTATCTGAACTGACATTATCATATTCTTTATTAAGAATCAATAAGAATATAAGCTTGCCGGTATCGACAAGAGGGTCCTCAAGCCCCCTCGCTGTCCGGTTGATATTCCAGGATATCCCCCGGCTGACAATTAAGCTCTCTGCAGATTAAGTTCAGTGTGGAAAAGCGAATCGCTTTTACCTTGCCGGTCTTAATGTTTGAAAGGTTGACAACACTGATGCCAATTCTGTCGGCCAGTTCGCTCAATTGCATCTTCCTGTCTGCCAACATTCTGTCAAGTCTGAGAATAATGGCCATGATTTTACCCCTAAAGTGTAGCGTCATACTCTTCCTGCAGGTACGCGCCATAGCGGAAAACACCTGACAGAATGAGCATTAACAGCCCAGTTAAAATCATATTGCTATTGACGGAATAGTTAACAGAAAGCGCGGCAAGATCCAGTGCCTGAATTATTGCGTAGGCAGCCGCAGCTTGGGTTACCCCGGCAAATACCGAACCCACGATAAAAACTATTCCTATAGAAGTAAGCCTGCGGGCGTTTTGCCTGATAAAGGGCGTCCCTTTCTCCACAGATTTAAGCACACCACTGAGAAAAAATAAAACCAGCCCATATACCGCACTGTAAACAACAACTGAGTATAATATTCCTGCCACAACAGTTCGACTGACTCCAGGGTCGGTACTCTGTTCTGCCAAACTAAGGTTATAACGAATTACCCCGTCTGTAAGCCCCAGGTTAAAATATTCCATTGTACCCCAGCCAAAGGCAATATTCTGGGCTGTTGAAATGTAAATTGCCAAGGGTAGCAAAATCAGCACCACCAAAGCAGAACCCCAGTACCCTACTTGTGACAGCACCCGCAGTATTTTAGCCAGCTTTCTGTACCTCTCAACGGCAAAATCCGTAGACATAGATAATCACCCCACAAATTGTTCTTGAGGTGATCATAACATGATAATTTATACTATGTCAATAAGTTTTTAATGTTTATCGTTAAGTTTTTAATGATTACCCTTGCCCAGCAACCCATAAAACACCAACTCGGCAATCTCCCTGCGTAGCTTTTCATTGTCTTCGTCAAAGAACCCCGGACGTTCCATAGTTGCTCTGGCTCCTTCAATAAAAAGCAGCACACCCTTTGCAGAGATACCGGGGTTTACGTACCCCTGCTCCTGTCCTTGCTTTATAAGCCTGAGCACAGCTGGCAAAGTCTTGCTTTGCGTAAATTCATCCAACATTTCCCTTAGCTCAGGATCTTCCATGGAGATAAACTGTAAAAAACCTCTGTCTTCTATTTCTTTGGCCGATTCTTTTTTAGCAAACAGTAGTTTTTCTATTTTTTCCGGAAAAGGAATGTCCCTGGCCACCAATTCTTCCATCTCAGCCAGCTTTTCCTGCATATACTGCTCCATTACCAGATGCACCAAACGATCCTTGCTGCCAAAATAGTTATATATCGTCACCTGAGAAACATTGGCCATATCGGCAATTTCGGCAATACTTGTGGCACTTGGCCCGTTGGCAAAAAACAGTTCCCGGGCAGCGGCCAGTATAGCTTCTTTTTTTTGCTGCGTGCGCTTTTCGTATCCATCCATCGTTATCACCCAATTTAAGTATAACAAAGTTTTGAAATATCGCAAGCATCACGGTTCAAATCATTGACACACACTTTGCGCAGGAGTAGAATGAAATCAAGCAGCACATTCATTTCAAAACATGGGGGTGAACTGATGATTTCTGTTAAAGGGTTGACGAAGACCTACAAAAACGGCAAAGGGATATTTGATTTAACCTTTTCTGTAAACGAGGGGGAAGTTTTTGGCTACCTGGGCCCTAACGGTTCGGGTAAAACCACTACCATACGGCAGCTGATGGGCTTTACCAATGCAGATAAAGGTACCTGCACCATTAATGGTATGGATACCCGTACCCAAGCTAAAGAGATTCAGAAATCACTGGGCTATCTGCCCGGGGAAATCGCTTTTTTTGATGAGATGTCCGGCACACAGTTTTTGCAGTTTATGAATGATATGCGTGGCGTTAAAGATAACACCCGCAAAAAACAGTTGATCGAGCGCTTCGATTTGGAAACGGACCGTAAAATCCGCAAAATGTCCAAAGGCATGAAGCAAAAGGCAGGTCTCATTGCTGCTTTTATGCACGACCCCTGTGTCTACATCCTGGATGAACCCACCAGCGGGCTGGATCCTTTAATGCAAAAAACCTTCATTGAATTGATCCTGGAAGAAAGGAGCCGGGGCAAAACCGTCCTAATGTCCTCCCATAGCTTCGAGGAAATCGAGCGAACCTCCGACCGTGCCGGTGTAATCCGTGAGGGCAAGTTGGTGGCGGTGGAAGATGTCCACTCCCTTAAGGCTTCCCAGCGCAAAGCTTTTCTGGTTACGGTGGCCTCCCCGGCAGATGTGGACCGGCTAAAAGTCAGTGAGTTGGAAATCGGGAAAATCACCGGTAACCAGGTTGAAGTTTATATCAGCAGCGAATACGACCGCTTCATTGGCGTCCTGGCCGATTGCCATGTAAAAGGGCTTGATGTTATTTCCCAAAGTCTGGAGCAGGTCTTTATGAAGTACTATGGCCAGGAGGTGCAGTAATGAACGGTACACTTTTTAAAGCAACACTGAAAGCAAACTGGGTTATTGCCTTAATAATATTTCTGGTAATGCTCATGTATCTCTCGGTTATTATCTCCATGTTTGATCCGGAGAGCATGGAAGGTCTGATTGCCATGATGGAAACAATGCCCAGGGAACTGATTTCAGCCATGGGCATGGATGACCTCAGCACCGAACTTACCGCATTTCTTGGCAGCTACTATTACGGGTTTATCGCCATTATGTTTCCTATGATTTACTGTATTATCGTTGGTAACCGCCTGGTCGCCCGCCACGTAGACAGCGGTTCCATGGCCTATCTCCTCTCCACCCCACATACAAGGGTGACCATCATCTCCACCCAGGCTCTTTATTTCCTTATTAGTATTACGGTGTTAATGGCCCTGGTTACACTACTTGGTCTCACCTTTGCCCAGGCCCTTTTCCCCGGCGAACTAAACGTCTCCGGCTTTTTGCAAATAAACCTGATTACACTGCTTACAACCTACGCCGTCAGCGGCATCTGCTTTTTCTTCTCCTGCCTCTTTGATGACACCAAGTATTCCCTGGCTTTCGGAGCAGGGGTTCCCATTGCCTTTTTTATCCTGAACATGCTCGCCAACGTGAGCGAGCAATACGCCTGGATCGGCAATTTTTCTCTCTATACCCTGCTGGATCCCGGTAGAATCCTAAGTGGTGATTCCTTTATGGTCGTGGCCGCCGCAATTCTCATTGCTGTCTCCCTAGCTACCTACATCGGCGGCATCACAATCTTTAATCGCAGAAGTCTAGCTCTCTAACAAGCACAAAAGCCAAGACCCTGTGGTCCTGGCTTTTTATAATGAATTAATTGGTTGTAACAGAAACATCTTCATAATCAGAAAGCTTAATATTAATAGAACCCGTTGCATTATCACCGACCGCTTTAATTCTGTTTCTACCGTTGGGTACAGTTATGGCAGCACTGCCTTTTTGAGACTGACCGATAATTTCTTCCACTTCATTGTCCTCTGTTATGAGAACCAACTTAAACCTGCCTTCAGTAATATCCAGGACCGCATCAACTGTAACAGTTTGGTCCCCATTGGAATTTAAAATCCACCAGGTTTCCATGCCGTAAAATGTTTCAAAAGCGATATCTGCCGTATCCCCTCTCACACTGCCTGAACGTACAAAATAAGTATAACTGTCCGTCCGTTCAGCAATTCTTGACGGATTGTCAAATATCTTCTGCTGCTCTGCAGTCACAGTGTTTAAAATATCTCCGGCACACCCAGTGATAAGAACCATCCCTACTAGAAGTAAAATAAGTACAGCTTTTTGTTTTCTCATCATATCCTCCACTAATAGATTTCCCTACCTATTTTATATCGAATTACATTAGATAAATAGTTGTTAATTGCAAAAACATACCGTACTTCAAAAATTTAAAATAACTGCATCAAGGTTACGGAATATCCATATTACATTGCGCAGAAAATATATTTAACTCAAACAATGGAGGTTTTACTATGTCGGACTTTGCAGCGCAAGTAGATGTGCGAGAATATCCACCTAAAGACAGGCAAGCAAAGATTTTTGGCACCTATGACAGTCTAAAACCGGGTGAACAAATGGAGTTAGTTAATGACCATGACCCCAAACCTCTACGCCATATGTTCATGGCTGAACTGCCGGATCAATTTATCTGGAACTACCTGGAAGAAGGACCGGATGTATGGCGAGTGGCAATACAGAAAAAAGAACATATCAAGTGAAAGCCGGGTAGAAATTACCCGGCTTTATTGTAAAATATCCATTATCCTCTGGTTATCCGCCAACCATTTCCTATGTATCTGATAGTCCGGCATATACTCACCAACTGTTTGCCAAAACTCCTGGGAGTGGTTATGGTGCTTTAGGTGGCAGAGTTCGTGAATAACCACATAATCTATGACCTGGAGAGGACACATAACCAGCCGCCAGCTGAAATTTACCGTTCCTTTTGTGCTGCAGGAACCCCACCTTCTTGACGCATTGGTAATGCGCATCGCTTTATATTCCAGGCCCAGACGCTTAGAGTACAAATCGAGCCTTTTTACAATAACTTCTTTAGCCTTACTTTTGTACCACAAAATCATAGTCGCCTTCACATCATCGATTCCATGTGGCACTAACAGGCGGTCATCATTTAACCGTATTTGGCCTGTATAATCATTGAATTCCAGTTGATAATCCTGACCAAGATAGGGAAACCACTCCCCCTCCCGACAAAGCAAAGGAGGATAGAGCAAGTTCCTTTCCCTGATTCTTTCCTGTGTCTGTCTTATCCAATCTGCTTTTTTGATCACCAGATCCTCAATATAAGAATTGGGAGTTTGTAATGGCGCCCGGACAATCAATTCGCCCTCGGAGTTTATTATGAGGGCAACTGTTTTTCTTTTTGTTCGGATAACCTCAAAAGACATTTGTCTACATCCCTTCATCCTCTTTTAAAACATCAGCAAGAAAACCCCGGACATGCTCCATACATTGCTTGGCGGTATCCAATGACAGATGTTGCTGGTAACAATGGAAGCCTTTCTTTTCTGATTTAGCAAAAAACAGCGCCCTATGCCAAACATTGTTTTTGGATAACTCGGCGGACAGGGCCTCAGATTCGGGATGAAGACCGTCTACCTGGCCACTGCTGATAAAAGCTGGAGGAAAACCAGGGGTGATATTTTTTTTAACGGAATAATGGTCCAGAGAGGGAGACTCTGATATGTTAGTTCCCATATACAATTCAATATCCGCTTTAATTCCTATGAATTTACGGGTTACCGCGGTGACCGGATCGAACAGGCCGCTAAAAAGAAGCACACCGCGGATATTTTCCGGAGCAACAGGCACATCAAGGCCGTGCTGCTCTGCCAGTTTATTGTTTGTGCAGATTGCTGCGGCCAACCCGGCCAGGTATGCACCCGCCGAATCTCCCGCTAATATCAGCCGGTTACTGTCACCGTGGTAATGGTGGCAATTGTCTCTGACCCAGGCCATGGCAGAAAAAACATCTTCGATGGCCGCGGGATTTTTATGTTCAGGAGCCAATCGATAGTTAAGGTTTACAACGCAGTAACCATATTGGGAGAGGGTCATGCAGTACTGCCTGGTGTGAAGTTTATCCCCTGCCAAAAAGCCGCCGCCGTGGATATAGATAATTACTGGTAGCGGACCTCTGGTGTCCTGGGGATAATAAACATCCAATAGATGCGCCATCAACCCGGTATTCTTATAAGGGATATCGGCAATTACTTTAATGCCCGGGGGCAAAACAGCGCCCTTTGCCTGCTTCTCGGCTAACTTATCGATAATTTTCCAGACAAACTGAACAGTTGCGTACTTAATGCTGTTTAACACTCAGTCACCACCACTTTATAGCAAACGTGAATTACAGATTTATTTTATCATATATGCAGCAAACATGATAAATTATCTTTTTAAATTATAACCTTTTTTACTTGTTAATAGTTGATAATGGTTTATAGAAAAGATATAATGGACTTGGAGGTGATGTCATGTCCTACGACAAGGAACTGATAACAGCCCAGGCACTGGCAGCAGCGCTGAATCTGTCGGTGGAAACCATTTGGAGATACACCCGGGAAAAAAAGATACCCTATGTAGAGCTGGGTAAGAAGCAATACCGCTACAATTTGGAGGAAGTGGTTAAAGCCCTAAGCACTTCCCCGGTTCGGGAAAAAACTGCAGAATATAAATCAGATAAAGAATACACCTATGATGACTATCTTCAGCTGCCGGAGGAGCCCGGGTATCGTTTTGAGATTCTCGAGGGAACGCTGGTTAAGGAACCGTCGCCAAATGTTACACATCAAAGGGTTATACGCAGGTTGGTGAGAATGCTGGAAGATTATTTCTGGCAGGTTGATACCGAAGGGGAAGTGTTCATCTCTCCTTTGGATGTAACTTTGGGCAATCTGACAGTTGTTCAGCCGGATCTGTTCTATATTTCAGGAAAACAAAAATCAGCAATTGAAGACCAGCGCATTGACGGCGCCCCGACACTGGCAGTGGAAATCCTATCCCCTACCACCAGTCGCAAAGACCGGATGCAAAAGCGGCAAATATATCAAAAAGCCGGCGTGCAGCATTATTGGCTGGTCAGTCCGGAGGACAAAACATTTGAATGCTTTGTCCTCCGTGATGGCTTCTACGCTGTTGCTGCACAGGGCATGGATGATGAAGTGCTGGAGCATCCAAACTTTCCCGGGTTGTCTGTCCCCTTAAAAGAATTATGGCATAACCCATAAGCTTGATACAAAAAGGAGAGAACCGTTTAGGCTCTCTCCTTTTTATTACCTTTTGTTCCGGTTTTTGCGCTTGTTTTTCGGTTTATTGTGCCTGGATTTTCGGTTATCTGGTTTACCCGGTTTACCGTATTTACCGGGCTTTTGGGGGCCGGCATCTTTTCTGGGACGAATCAGGCATTTCTTGCTGAAGCCGATTAAGTCGGTACGGCCCGCTTTAGTCAGTGCTTCATGAACCAGATTGTAGTTTTGCGGTTTACGGTATTGGATAAGCGCCCGCTGCATGGCTTTTTCATGGGGAGACTTGGGCACATAAACCCGCTCCATGGTGCGGGGATCAAGCTCTGTGTAGTACATGCAGGTGGATAATGTACCCGGAGTGGGGTAAAAATCCTGGACCTGCTCTGGCATATAGCCCAGGTCCCGCAAATACTCAGCCAGTTCAATGGCATCATTTAAAGTAGAGCCCGGATGGCTGGACATCAGATAGGGAACCAAAAACTGCTTTAAGCCCAGTTTCTCATTAACCTGATGATATTTTTTGACAAAGCGCTCGTAGACATGCTTTTGCGGTTTGCCCATTTTCTCCAGCACCGCCGGTGAGATATGCTCCGGTGCAACTTTTAGCTGGCCGCTGATATGGTGCTCACACAGCTCATTAAAGAATTCATCATTCTGGTCGTGCATCAAATAGTCATAGCGCAGGCCTGAGCGGACAAATACCTTCTTCACATTGGGCAGTTCCCTTAACTTACGCAAAAGGTTCAGGTAATCACGATGGTCAACCTTCAGCTGTTTGCACGGTTCTGGGAAAAGACATTGTTTGTCGGCACAGACACCGTGCTTCTCCTGCTTCTTGCAGGCTCGATGCCGAAAGTTGGCGGTGGGCCCGCCCACATCGTGAATGTAGCCTTTAAAATCCGGCTCCCAAACCATTTGTTCCGCTTCCGCCAAAATAGACTGATGGCTGCGAGACTGAACCACCCGTCCCTGGTGGAAGTTAAGGGCACAAAAGTTACAGCTACCAAAGCAGCCCCGATTGCTAATCAGGCTGTACTTTACTTCTTTGATGGCGGGAATGCCGCCGTCTTTCTCATAACTTGGATGATAAGTGCGCATATAGCGCAGGGAGTAAATCTGATCCAGCTCCGACTGCTGCAGCGGTTGGTGGGGAGGGTTTTGTACCACATAAAAATCCCGGTACGGCTCCACCAGCGGTTTACCGGTGATGGCATCCATATTATTGTACTGCACCATAAAGCTTTGAGCATATGTTTTCTTGGATTCCAGGATTTCATCATAACTGGGTAAGAATTGCGGTTGGTAGGGCCTGTCTTTATCCTTTGTCTTATAAACGGTACCTTTGATAAAGGTAATTTCTTCGATGGGTATACCGCTTTCCAGAGCTTCAGCGATTTCAATAATCTGTCGCTCCGCCATCCCATAAACCAGAAGATCCGCTTTGGCATCTAAGAGAACAGACCGTCTTACTTTATCACTCCAGTAGTCATAGTGAGCAAAGCGTCGCAGACTGGCCTCGATGCCTCCCAGGATAATAGGCACACTACCGTAGGCCTCTTTGATGCGCTGAGAATAAACAATGCTGGCCCGGTCGGGACGATAACCGCCTTTACCACCGGGAGAATACAGGTCGTCCTTCCTCTTCTTTTTAGCCACGGTGTAGTGATTAACCATGGAGTCAATGTTTCCGGCTGTAACTAAAAAGCCCAGCCTGGGTTTACCCAATGACTTAAAGTCTTTCGCGCTCTGCCATGAAGGCTGAGCAATAATACCAACTTTGTAGCCGCGGTTTTCCAGCACCCGGCCGATTACGGCGGCACCAAAGGAAGGATGGTCCACATAGGCATCCCCGGAGACCAACACAAAATCCAGCCGGTCCCAGCCGCGCTCTGACATATCCTCTTTATTAATGGGTAAAAACTGTGTCATGAGTTTCTCCTTTGTGCCTACCCGGAAAATGGCTTAAATTTGCCGATAATTTTCTCAGCCACCTTAATTCCGTCCACGGTGGCCGAAATAATACCGCCGGCGTACCCGGCACCTTCGCCAATGGGGTAGAGGCCCGCCACATTCATGCTTTGCATTGTTTCACTGTCTCTTTCAATGCGTACCGGAGCCGAACTTCTTGTCTCCACTCCTGTTAACACTGCATCGGAACGGGCAAATCCCCGCAGCTTCTTATCCAGAGAGGCAATTGCATCCTGCAGAGACTCCACCACATATGCAGGTAAACACTGCTTTAAATCGGTGAAAGTTACGGCGGGGAGAAATGATGGTTTAATGTCTCCCTGCTGAGTGGAAGGCTTTTCTGCCAGAAAATCTCCCACCAGTTGTGCCGGTGCATTGTAGTTTTGGCCACCTGACACAAAAGCCGCCTTTTCCCATTCTCTCTGATATTCGATACCGGCCAGAGGGTGCTCACTGCCGAAATCTTTTGGGCCCACCTGCACCAACACCGCACTGTTGGCATTTTCCCTGTCCCGGGCATATTCACTCATCCCGTTGGTGACCACAGTATTGAGCTCTGAAGCGGCAGCCACCACGGTGCCCCCGGGGCACATGCAGAATGTATAAACGGAGCGGCCATTTTTGCTTTGATAGGTGAGCCGGTAGTCCGCTGCGCCCAGACGGGGATGTTCTGCCTGCTCTTTGTATTGTGAAACGTTAATCAGAGTTTGGGGATGTTCAATGCGCACCCCGATGGAAAAAGGCTTTTGCCGGATATTAACTTCCCTGGCGTGAAGCATCTGGTACGTATCCCGGGCACTGTGCCCGATGGCCAGGATTACCGCCTCTGCCGGAAGCGTTTCCTTATCATTTATTATAATGCCGGCTACGTGGCCGTTCTCAATTAAAATATCGGTAACTTTGCTGCCAAACCGGACCTCGCCGCCCAACTCAATTATGCGCCCACGGATATTTTTTACCACCGTCTTCAAAATGTCCGTGCCGATATGGGGCTTGGCGGCATAAAGGATTTCTTCTGGTGCTCCCGCTGCCACAAACTCCTCTAAAGCTTTGCGTGAGCGCAGGTCTTTGGTCCGGGTAGTCAGTTTCCCGTCGGAGAACGTTCCCGCTCCCCCTTCCCCGAATTGAACATTGGATTCGGGGTTTAATTTTCGGTTGTGCCAAAACTCCTCCACATCCCGGGTTCTGGCATCCACATCCTGGCCGCGCTCTAATAGAATAGGCCGATAGCCCCGTTGTGCCAGAATCAGTCCGGCAAACATGCCGGCGGGTCCGGTTCCCACCACCACCGGGCGGTGCTTCAAAACGCCATCCCCGGCCTCTGCATCCCGGTAGCGCAAGTCCGGGCTTTTTTGCAGGCTCTTGTTTTTTCGCAATACCCGCTCTTCATCGGTAACTTCCACATCAACGATGTAGACAAAGCTTATTTCATGCCTTTTTCTGGCATCTATGGATTCCTTAAAGATAGAAAAACTACTGATTTCCTCCGGGCTGATTCTAAGCTTCTTTGCTATTTTATTTTTCAGCAGCTTTCTGTCCTCGTCTACAGAAAGCTTAACTTCATTTACTCGGATCATATTATTCTTCCTTTTTCGGTTCTTCCTGCTATTATATCCTTTACTTTCAGGTAAAACAAATACCGGATGCTCTGGGGCATCCGGCAAATAAACACAGTTTTTAAGGATCACTTTGTTTTCTTAAGTCCGTTCCCTGGGGATCAATGCTCCAGTCAAACTCCCCTTCTAAGTGAATATCCGCTGTAAAATAAAGGCGTTCTTCACTTTCAGACCAGTCAACATTTCTAAAGCGCGGAAAAGTATCCTCTGCACTTAAATCCGGATCTTCTGACAGATCACCTCCGGATAATGTAAATTCCTTTTCCATGGAGCCCGCATTATCAACTGTCAGGTAAAAACCTTCTCCCACCGCCGTAGTAAGTGTATAGGCAAGATACGTTCCTTCAGGCGACCACAAAAACTCATCTACCTGTCCGTCGTTTTCCTCATCTATCAGGGTGACTTCTTCCGTTTCCAAATTTACTACCCCCACAAAGGACATGTAAGAGGCTGCAAAATAACTGTGCACTGAAAAAGCCAGCTTATTTTCGTCCGGAGACAAAGTGGCCGTATCCAAAAAGAAAGGATAAAGGTCTTTGGGATAAACCGGGTCCATAAATGCGGGAGTTTCCTCAAAAATGTCATCCCAATTCTCTGCGGCCCAATCTTTAAATTCTGCAAAAGTATATTCAAAAATTATGCTGCCTTCCTCATCCACAACTTGCAGCGTCTCTCCTCCATGGTCTTGCTCATTGGCAAACTCAACGCTTCTGGAAAGCTGCTCCTCTTCTGTAAAGCTTGCTGTCAGCGCCACATCTTCTTCAGCAATAAAATCATAGCTTTTTTCTGAGCTGATTTTTTGTCCTTCTATAAACCAGCCGGCAAACTCATAACCCTCCAGGGGGCTGGCTTCAACAACTACGCTTTCTCCCGCTTCATAGGTTCCGCCTCCTGTTACTCCTCCTGCTCCCTGAGGGTCTGCCTCAACACTAACTTCATATTGGGCAGAGCATCCTGAGATGAACTGTGCAAAAACAAAAAGTATAAGGAGAATAAACAATCCTGAGCCTACTTTTCTGCGCATTTTATCCCTCCTCATCTACCCCCTTCGATATATTCCACCACTTACCTTTAAGAACACACTTAAAAAAGTATTAAAATTATGCCAAACATATTAAGACATATTGGCATAGTCCGCTGGATGGAAGCAACACAGAAACACCGGAGCAAAGCTTCCGGTGTTTCTGTGGGAAAGTGTTTATTTGGCACAGTAAATAGGAACCGCATCTCTTAAGATGACAGATGAACCGGGCTTTTTAATAATATCATGAACTGTTAACACCTGCATAAACCTGCTGCTATAAAATGGATGTAGTTCATTTCTGCAAATCTTTTTGAACCCCGCCGGAGTTCTGCAAACCTACTCAGCAGCCTACTTCTCCATAATTTCCACAGCAGCTTTCACCGTTTTTTATTTTCAGCCAGTTGTTTTTCAGGACCATTCTTATTTTCGATATAAAAGGCTCCGGGCTTTCCTGCCAATTATTAAAAAAAGACTTTAAAGAAGGACGCTGTCTCTGACACATAATGACACCCCTGACTTTTTATTTTTCGCCGGTGACGTATCAATTTAACAAGGGAGGGTATGCAGTGAATTATTATGAACAGTTCATAAACTATTTTGAGCGGGAAGACAAAGAAAACTGTGTCCGCTATGCCTTAGGGTTGGTTGATGAAGGTAAAGTTGATGTTATTACTCTCTATAATAACATATTAAAACCTGCTTTGTACGAAATTGCGGGAAACAAGCGACCACAAAAGATCTCTGTCGCTCAGGAGCATCTGCGCACTGCCATTGTGCGCACCATCATCGAATGCTGCTATCCTTATGTTCTTCAGGCAAGAAAGAAAAATGGAGCAGGGGAAAGAGTAATGATACTCTGTCCGGTGGAAGAGTACCACGAAATCGGACCCCGAATGGTGGAAGATTTTTTTACCCTGGCCGGCTTTAATGCCTTATATTTGGGGGGAAACACGCCTCTGTTTGGCCTTGTAGAGATTTTAGAAAAAAACACCCCCGAATACATTGCCGTTAGCGTAACGAACTATTACAACATTTTTGCTGCCAAAAAACTAATCTCTGAAATTCGCAGCAAGTTATCCTACAAACCCAAAATTATCATTGGCGGCTACGCTTTTCAAGACCGGGACGATCCGACACAAGACCTGGGAGCTGATCTTTACCTCAACTCCTCTGAAGATATAGACCGGCTGGGAAGAGGTGAATTTCATGAAGTTCGCACTTAGTATAGCGTGGCGCTTTTTGATTTCGGGCAAAGGGCAGACACTGCTTATTCTGGCCGGAATTGCTATTGGCATTTCTGTGCAGTTGTTTATCGGGCTGCTGATTAACGGACTGCAAATTAGTCTTGTAGACTCAACCATAGGCAACGCTTCACAAATTACGGTGGAGGCAGAACAAAAAAATGAAGTATTCTCAGACTGGCAAGAAAAAGAAGAGCTTATATTAGAAAACATTGAGGGAATCAGGTACACGTCGCCTACTCTTACCTTACCGGCTTTTATCAGCTTTGATGACAATGCAGAAGCAGCAGTATTTAGAGGCTTTCTACTTGAACAGGCAGACAATATTTACGGTATTAGTTCCAAAATTGTGGCCGGAAATTTGCCAACATCAGACGGCGAAGTAGTGGTGGGAGAAAAACTGGGCGACGACCTAGACCTAAACGTTGGAGATGAATTAACCTTTTTTAATTTTGACGGGCAGCGTGGTGAGGTGATAATTAGCGGTTTTTTTGATCTGGGAGTTTCCAGCATTAATGAATCCTGGGTCATCAGCACATTAGAAACTGCTCAGGAAATTTTTGAGCGGCCTGACTCTGTTTCTGCCCTGGAGATTCAAATTGAAGATGTCTTTGAAGCCGATACACTGGCGGGTCAGATAGCAGAACTGCTTGCAGGAAACGAGCTGACCGTTTCTAACTGGAAGGAAGCCAATGAAGAACTGTTAAGCGGTTTGCAGGGACAGGATATTTCCAGTATTATGATACAGATTTTTGTTGTTGTGGCGGTGGTCTTGGGGATCGCCAGCGTTTTGGCAATCTCGGTTATTCAACGATCCAAACAGATCGGCATTCTAAAGGCCATGGGGGTAAACAATCAAGTATCAAGCCTGATCTTTTTATTTCAGGGCCTGATTCTTGGCATTGCCGGCGGAATTTTGGGAGTTATCATTGGCTTGTCATTATCGCTTGCCTTTATGCAGTTTGCAGTAAACCCCGATGGTTCTCCGGTGGTGGAGATATTTATTGATTATCGTTTTATTCTGTTCTCGTTTTTAATTGCGGTAGTAGCATCAGCCTTTGCTGCTCTGATTCCGGCAAGAAAATCATCCCGACTTGAACCGATTGAGGTGATAAGAAATGGATAAGATTCTCACTTTGCAAAATATAGATAAAGTCTATGGAACTAAAGTAAAAACCCAGGTTCTTTTTGATATTAACCTGAGCTTTGAACCAGGATCTTTCAACTCTATTATTGGCGAATCGGGCAGTGGCAAAAGCACCCTGCTAAATATTATCGGCACCTTAGACAAACCAACCAGCGGGAAAGTTCTCATTAACAATGTGGATACTGTAAGCCTGAACAACAAAGAACTGGCCAAACTAAGAAATGAGACGCTGGGCTTTGTTTTTCAGTTTCATTACCTACTGCCTGAGTTTACAACACTGGAAAATGTACTGATACCGTATCTGATAAAAAACAAAAAGCCTGACAAAGAGATTCTCCGCAGAGCGGAAGAGCTTATCGAAATTGTGGGCCTGGAAAAAGTGAAAAATAATTTATCCACCGATATGTCAGGGGGGCAGCAGCAAAGAGCCGCCATTGCCCGGGCCCTAATTAACAGACCTAAAGTAATTTTGGCCGATGAGCCCACCGGCAACCTGGATTCGGAAACCACTGATAAAATCTACAACCTGCTAAAGGAAATAAATCAGGAATTCCAGTCGACTTTTATTGTAATAACCCATGACAAAAAAGTAGCAGAAAGAACCGACAGAATAGTGGAATTAAAAGATGGCAGAGTTCACCTGGATCTCCTCAAAAACCAGAATAAAACCTGACGTTCTCATAAGAAAGGCACGCTTATTCAGCTCCCTCAACGCGTGCTTTTCAATACCGGTTACCTTAGCAGCTTCGCAAACTACGAAGCGTTATAATTTACTTCCGGTATAAACAAGGGGCTAATCTTGCGATTAGCCCCTTCTCTGCCACATCGCTTTCTATACTAACCTGTTAAACAATATATCTTCCACATTTCTTCTTCCATCGATTACTGCTAGTATCCAGACATTCTTACCTTCAAGCTTATAAATAATTCTCCAGGGCTTAACGATAAGCTCCCTGTAAATCAATACCCCAAAAAACTGCAGTTCAGGAACAACCCTTCCCCTGAAAGGTAATTGCCGCAAATCTTTAACGTGCTCTTTAATCTCCACATAGATATTCTTTGCCTGACGATTACTGTGGGAGGAAATATATCTAATTATACTTTGCAGATCTTGCAGAGCCGTTTTCGTCCAAACAACACTATAGAGTTCTTCACTCATCATCTATTCCCAACTCACGTTCCATGGTTGCAAAAACATCTTCCTGGGCTATAACATTTCCTTCAGCAATATTACGCTCGCCTTGGGCTAGCAACTTTAATAAGCCAAGCGCCTTCTTCATTTTCTCAAACGTTTCAGTGTCCACTAACACAGCTTTAGCCTCACCGTTTTGGGTTACATAGACCGGTCGATGAGTCTCATTTACCTGAGCAAGCACCTCAGCAGCATGCGCTTTAATATAAGAAATAGGCCTGATATCCTCTTTACTGTTCACAAATGCCACCTCCTGTACAAATATAGTACTAAATATGGTCCGAACAGTCAAGGTGCCTTTGGGGGTGCGGTAAAAAAAAGCACTCAGGGAACAATAGTTTTCCCTGAGTGCTTTGAGAAAGTGGGACAGTTGACCTGTCCCCTTGTCCCATTTAGATGCCTAATTCTTTGCGTTTTTGTTCGATGTGGTCGACGTAGATTTGGACTGTTTTTTCGGCGTCCATTTCTACTACTACTTTACCCAGGCCCAGGGTTTCTGTGGTTTCGGTGAGGGTTTTGACTACTACTTCGCTGCCGGTGATGGAGGGAACGGGGGCTACGTGGACGAGCCAGCCCAGAGCTACCGCTGTACAGGCGTCGGCCACAGCTTTTTGCTCCAGGTATTCCGGTGCGCCGATAACAAGAGGCAGCTTGTTGGTGTCCACATCCAAAGCATCGGCCAGTTCCATGGCGGTTTGCGTCATCTTGCCGATGTCCACACAGGCGCCGTAGGTCAACACGGGTGGAATGCCTAGCTGCTGGCAGACAGCTTTAAGGGTGTCGCCGCATTCTTCCGCCGCTTTGGGATCGGTAAGCCCGGTGTATTCCATAACCGAGGAAGTACAGCCGCCGGAGAGGACCAGAATATTGTTTTCTATTAAGCCTTTGGTAATCTTGAAAATGTTGCTGCCGCCCTGTCCGTAGCGGGCGGTGGTGCAGCCCACGATGGTGGCTACGCCACGGATGTTACCGTTGGCGATCTGGTCGATGAGGGGTTTAAAGCTGCCACCCAGAGCATTTTTGATGGATTCGGTACTAAAGCCCACCATGCAGTCGGATACGTGGGGCGGGATGTAGGTTTCACGGCCTTCGGCCTTACGGTTTTTAAATGATTCGATGGCCATATCCAGTGCTTTGGCCGCCTGTTCCTGCATTTTTTCCGGCACAAAGTCCAGGGTATCGGTGCCCTGCAGCTTAATGACGGGATGGGTACTGAGGAGTTTTGTGCCAAACTTCTTGGCAAAGAGCGGCATGGTGGGAACGGTACAGTTATAGTCAAACATGAAAAGGTCTACCACGCCGGTGGCCAACAGATACTCCTGGGAGAGCCATTCGCCTTCCTGCCCGGCGTAAGCGCTCTGGTTATGGGTTCCTTCATAGTTAATCAACTGCTGCCCTTCACAAACATGGCCCAAAATCTGAATTCCTTCGGCTCCCGCATCTTTGGCTTTCTGCTGCCATTCTTCGCTGGAAGCCAGATCAATGGCCACATGGGCCAACAGCGGCATATGGCCGTTGGTGATGACATTGACCTTGTTTTCTTTTAACAGTCCCATGTTTTGCTGCTTCTTGGTAATAGCCTGGGTTCCCATCAAAATTTCCTGGAGAATATTTAGCATAAACAGGCCCTGGTATTCGTTGGCAACGCCGAGGCGCACACCTCTGACCAAAAATTCCACCGGGTCGGAGGTGAAGTTGGTCATACACTGGGTTTGGGCGTAAGCTACTTCGCTGTAGCCGCCGCCGGGAAAGATGCCCAGTTTACGCCACAGTTCTTTTCTGCGGGCAGGAGCAAAAGCTTCCACTGTTTTTGATTCCACATGGAACGGGGCATGGATATCATTCATTACCCAGTCGGCAAAGTCCACCGCCAGCTTTTCAATGGGCTGGTTGGCATCAAGCCCTGCCATATCCGCATATTTCTTGAGTTTCTCCGCATCGCGGATTTTCAGGCCGCTTTGGGGATGCTCTCCGGCAGCCTTAAGCGTTCTGGCGGCCTGGTGGCAGTGAAAGATATTGGCGGCGGTACCGATGGTGACGTGGCGGTACATAAAGTTTCTGGCCACCATGGTGTGGGCGTCCACGCCGCAGGTGCCGCGGGGAGCTTTTTTGCTTATACGGCAGGGGCCATTGGCACAAAGCTGACAGGATAAGCCCTCAATGCAGAATTTACACTGGGTGGGCTGCTGCTGGGCAAAACGGTCAAAAACGTTGGTCATTTCCGCATTATGTACTACCTGATACATCTCCCGCATGGCGGGGTCGATAATAACGTTTAGGGGATAGCCCTCTTTGCTTTGATCGTCCTTTTTAATATGGTCGCGCTGCCACTGATGAACCTTTTCCATGTCCGGTGATTTTTCAATTTTTTGATAGTCCACCGGGCTGCCATGCTCATGCACGGCGGGGTCGTTAAAATCTTTATTGGTCAGGTCCGCGGCAAAGGTTTTGTCATCACCCCTCATTGTTTCCGCACTTTTGGTAAAGGAACTGAAGATGTCTTTAATTGACAATGGATAAACCTCCCTTAGGTTTTTATCATTTCTATTCTCCCTAATGGAAGGGATAAGTATGCTAAGGGATTTGTTTCCATTGGGGCTTGTCTGCTATAATAGGATAGAGTATAAAGAAAAGAGCAGCGTAAAAACTTTCTATGAACCCGTTTTGCGGGTTTGAGCATAAGGGGGAGTAACAGATGTCAAACGAAACTGAAGTTCAAACCAACTTTATCCATAACCTCATCAAAAAAGATGTGGAAGAGGGAAAAAACAACGGGTCGGTACATACCCGGTTTCCGCCGGAGCCAAACGGTTACCTGCATATTGGACATGCCAAGGCTGTTTTATTAAATTACAATCTGGCGAAAACTTTTAACGGCAAATTTAATGTACGCTTCGATGATACCAATCCCATCAAAGAAGAGCAGGAGTTTGTGGACTCCATTCTGGAAGACCTCCGCTGGCTGGGGGTGGATTGGGAAGACCGTCTGTTCTTTACCTCCGACTCCTTTGAAATCAAGTATGAGTTTGCGCAAAAACTAATTAAAGCGGGCCGGGCTTACGTCTGCGACTTGGACCCGGAACAAATCAGGGAATACAGAGGAACCCTGACAGAACCGGGCAAAAACAGTCCGTACCGTGACCGCTCCGCGGAGGAAAACCTGGATCTTTTTGAACGGATGCGCCAGGGTGAATTCCCCAACGGCTCCAAGGTACTGCGGGCCAAAATAGATATGTCTTCCGGCAATCTGAACATGCGGGATCCGGTAATTTACCGCATACTCCATGCCCATCACCACCGCACCGGAGATAAATGGTGTATCTACCCCATGTATGATTTTGACCATCCTTTTACCGATTCACTGGAGGGCATCACCCACTCCCTCTGCTCCATTGAGTACAGCGATCACCGGCCGCTCTATGACTGGATTGTGGACAACGCGCTGGAGCTGATGCCGGAAGTAATGAAGAGCCGCTCTCAGCAAACCGAGTTTGCCCGGCTGAATATGACCTACACCGTGATGAGTAAGCGAAAACTGCGTCGCTTGGTGGAAGAGAATCATGTGGAGGGCTGGGATGATCCCAGAATGCCCACCATTGCCGGTTTACGTAGGCGGGGCATTACACCTGCGGCCATTGCCGACTTTCAGGAACGGGTTGGCGTGGCCAGAGCTGACAGCACAGTGGATTTGGCTATGTTTGAGCACTGTATCAGGGAAGATTTGGGCGAAAAAGCCCATCGTATGATGGCGGTTTTAGACCCTCTAAAAGTGGTGATCACTAACTGGCCGGAGGATAAAGCGGAAATGCTGGAACTGGAAAATATGCCGGGCGACGAAAATGCCGGTACACGCCAGGTTCCCTTTGGCCGGGAAATCTATATTGAACAGGAAGACTTCATGGAAGAGCCGCCCAAGAAGTTTCACAGGTTGGCTCCCGGCAAAGAAGTACGCCTGAAAGGCGCGTACGTGATTCTCTGTGAAGAAGTAATAAAGGACGCCGACGGCAAGGTTGTTGAGCTGCGCTGTACTTATGACCCGCAGACCAAAAGCGGGCAGGACACCAGCGGTAAAAAAGTAAAGGGCGTTATCCATTGGGTGTCGGCAAAGCACGCCGAAAAAATTACTGTGCGTATGTACGATAATCTGTTTACCAAAGAGAATCCCGAGGATGAAGAAAACGGTGATTTCTTAAACAATATAAATCCCGATTCACTGATTACCCTCACCGATGTACCGGCAGAACCGGCCATTGCCGAAGCACCGGCGGGGAGCCGTTTTCAGTTTATGCGCAAAGGTTACTTCTACCTGGATCATGTGGATGCAGCCAAAGGTAACATCATTTACAACCGTATCGTAGGCCTAAGGGACACCTGGGCCAAGAAAAATAAATAAAGCAGGCCCCACGTTCAATGTGAACGTGGGGCCTTTATGGTTAGCTCTGCCTTTTTGCCTGGCTCTTTTTTAATTGGTTTAGGTCAAACGGTGTTTCCTGATAGACAAAATAATTTAGCCAGTTGGAATACAACAAATTGGCATGCCCGCGCCAGGTAACAATAGGGGGCTTGTCCGGATCATCATTGGGGAAATAGTTTTGGGGCACCTTGATATCCAGCCCTTTGGCAATGTCTCTGTCATACTCGGCCTTAAGGGTATGCGGATCATACTCGGAATGACCGGTGACAAAAATCTGCCTGCCCTGGTCTGTCTTCATCAAGTAAACTCCTGCCTCTTGTGATTCGGCCAGAATATCAATTTCGCTTACTTTTTCGATATCTTCCCGGTGCACTGTAGTGTAGCGGGAGTGGGGCACGTTGAAAACATCATCAAATCCCCTAAGCAGCATGGTGTTTGGTTTGGTTATAGTATGCGGAAAAACACCGAACATTTTTTCTTTTAAAGGGTGCTTCTTAATACCATAATGATAATATAATCCGGCCTGGGCGCCCCAACAAATATGGAATGTGGAAAATACATTATGCAGGCTCCACTCCATAATTTCTTTGAGCTCTTCCCAATAAGTAACCTCTTCAAACTCCATCTCCTCAATGGGAGCACCGGTAATTATCAACCCGTCAAACCTCTCGTGCTTAATTTCATCAAAGGTTTTATAAAAACTGGTCATATGCTCCTGCGGAGTATTTTTCGGACAATGGGTTTTGGGATGAACAAAATACGCTTCCACCTGCAAGGGCGTGTTCCCAATCAGGCGCAGCAGCTGTGTCTCCGTAGAAATCTTTGTGGGCATGAGGTTTAGAATGGCTATTCGTAACGGCCGGATATCCTGAGCAACCGCCCTGGTCTCAGACATGACAAAGATATTCTCACTGTTTAACGTCTCCGCCGCCGGCAAATCATTTGGAATTTTAATAGGCATCTGCACTCACCCCAACTTATTCTGCGATAGTTAATAAAAATATAGATTTTATTATAACACATAAACATAAAAACTCAACATCTTTAAATAACCAGACAAGGGACGGTTACTGTGTGGCCCGATAACAAATCAGCCTATTTATGTAGACCATAATCATCCTTTCGACTGTTTTACCCTCTTTGGCCTCTTGGTAGAATATAAGCAAAAGATGTCGGGAGGAAAAAACAATGAAAATCAGACTGGAAAAGTTTAATCCTGAAAAACATGATAAGCAGATGGTGGCTACTCTCATTTACGATGCTGATATCGAATTTAATACTCTGGTATACGGTAAAAGAGAAAAAGCAGTCCAATGCATTACCAGGCTGCTGAGCATGGAAAATAATTATTTTGCACATCCTTACGTAGAGTGCGTAATGGATGAAGAAGAAATTGCCGGAGTGGTTGTCAGCTTCCATGGCCAAGATAAAAAGGCTATTGACCAAGTTTCCGGAAAAGCTTTTTGTCAGGTATTCGGCCTTTGGTCATTTTTAAAAAAGATCCCCACCTTTATCAAAATGGGCAAAATTGTATCCAATAACATTGATGAAGACGGGTATTACATTCATAGCCTATGCGTCCGTGACTCATATCGCAGCCGGGGAATTGGTACCCAAATCATTAATGAGTTGGCAAAAAAACATACTAAACTCTATCTGGATGTTAACATCCATAATACTCAAGCAATTAAGTTCTATCAAAAAACAGGTTTTAACATCGAGTCGGAAAATATCATGCAGCACAAAAACAGAAAAATGGGTACTTTTCAAGTAAAAAAAGCTTTAGCATAACCTGCAGGAATACGCTAAGCATCACCCCTGAAAAAATGATTTCAGGGGTGATGCTTATCTATGGAATCTTTTGCTCACAGGGCACCTTTGTCTGGCATAAACCGCAGCCGGAGATTCCCACACCATATTCTTTGTTATAGACAGGGTAAACTTCATTTCGTGTGTAGTTAAAACACTTTTCTTTGTCGTGGCCCTTTTCTGTTATAGCACCGGCAGGGCAGCGTTTTATACAGGCTCCACACTTTTTTGAAGTACAGTACAGACAATATTCATAAGGACCCTGATATACCCTTGGGGTAGGTGCTAGCTTAGCCTCTACTATAATGCTGCCGCAGCGGTGGGCAATCCCCTTTTCTGTGATTAAAGCATCGTTTAAGCTAAATGTTCCCAAGCCACAGGCATAGGCTGCGTGGCGTTCCGACCAGGTAGAGGCAAGCCCTGTTCTTTCAGAGTGAACCCTACTCCACTCTTTACTAATGGACGGTGCCACGGCACGGAATCCTTTGCTGCTAAAAAACTTCTGTAGATGCTCCCGCAACTTATTATTAAACATTTCCCCGAAATAGCGGGTATGTGCCCACTCTCTGGAAGGATAACGAGAATGTAATCGATTACTCTCGATTATCTCTCTGTTGATAGGAAGTATCCAGCTGATTACTGTTCCTGCAGCAAAACTGCTCACACCAAACTCTGCAGCAAAAAACTCCGCAGGAGTTAAATGAAAGTCTCCTATTATCTCCTTATAGTCTGTAAACAATGGATCAAGGGCATCTGCATAACCTATCAAAGGCTCAATAAAATATGGCTTATCAGTGGCAGTCAGCCGATTATGCTCACTATTGTTTACAAAGCGTTTTATCTCCAGCTCGATAATATCCTTCATAAATTTACCTCATTTTAAGAATAGAATGTCGGGCCTTGGAATAGTCAAAGGTGTTAACGCAAAATGATTAAAAAGATTAAACCTGACCCCCGGAAGGGAGTTCTACGGTGAATGTGGACCCCTGCTGTGGCTTGCTTTCTACACGGATCTTGCCATCGAAGAGGTCGAGGATACGCTTTACCAAGGGTAGGCCTAATCCATTACCTTCGTTTAAATGAGTTTTGTCACCCTGATAAAACTTTTCAAAAATGCGACTTATTGCATCTTCACTGATACCGATGCCATAATCGGTGATTTGCACTTTTATTGAGGACGTATTCTGCTCCAGGCTAACAAAAATTTTACTATCATGATGAGAAAATTTAATGGCATTCCCCAAAAGATTCAGCCATACCTGCTCCAGCAGTTCTTCATCCCCATGATAAGTTACTTTTTCCAGTTCAATATCAAATTCAATATTTTTCTCGGTCCATAAATGCTCCAGCAGTAAGATACTTTTTCTGATTTGCTCATCCAGTGAAAAGGCTGTCTGCTTTTCTACAAATTCCTGGTTCTCCAGTTTGGAGAGCTTTAAGATGTTGGCGGAAAGGTTGGAGAGTCTTTTTGTTTCGTTAACAATAATATCGGTATATTCCTGCCTTTCCGTTTCAGACAGCATTCCTTGTTGTAGCAGTCTTGCAAATCCCTGAATTGAAGCAATGGGTGTTTTAAATTCATGGGAAACATTAGTAACAAAGTCTTTACGCAGGTATTCTATATTTTTCAGTTCTCTGGTCATGCGGTTGAAGTTTTCTGTAAGCTGACCAATTTCATCATCGCTTTTGTATTCAAGTTTTACATCAAAATTGCCTTTGGCCACTTCCTGTGTTGCTCCGCTTAGTTTTACTACGGGTCTGACTACTCTTTTTATCAGGAGGATAACAAGAAGGGCAGCAATTAAGACCGATGAAAGGAGCGTGAATGCCACACGGGAGCCGGCAATGCGAAAAACTGTGTTATGCGGTTGCAGCCTAATTTGCACAACCTCACCGTCTACCATGAAAATCGTGGCAGTGGCGTGAAATTTACCGCGGGACAAAAATACCATCTCATTATCTTGAACTCTTTCAATTTCCTCCGGGGTCATCTCCTGCGCTTCCATGTCTTCAAGGCGTCTAACTTCATACATGGGAGATGAAATAAAGCTCAATATTTCATCCATGCTTAACTCTGTCTTTTGCCGCAGTTCTAAGATGGATACGGCAATGGTTTCCTGGTCACGCCGGATTTCTGTACGGATGTCGTCTGTGAAAAAGATTGAAACGAGAAAAGATAAAATCGAAGAAAAAATAATCACAGCGATAAAAAACATGGCCAGTTTTACGCTGATTTTCTTCATATCTTTTTCTCCGCCTTATAGCCCAGTCCCCGAACCGTTACAATTTCAAATTCGGGAAAGTCGGCAAATTTCTCCCGCAGTCTTTTGATATGCACATCCACCGTCCGCTCATCCGCCTCTGCATCCATACCCCAAATTTCATCCATCAGCTGTTGTCTGGTAAAAATCTGCTTTGGGTAGCTCAAAAGCTTAAATAACAGGTAAAACTCCTTTTTCGGTAATATATAGGAGTTATTATTTCTATGCACTGTCAGCGTATCATAATTCAGTTCCACTTCTCCGATAGATAAACGCCGTTCATTAATAATACGGGAGCGTCTAAGCAGTGCGGCCACCCTTAAAACCATTTCATCCATGTCCACTGGCTTCACCATATAATCATCAGTTCCTACCAGGAACCCCTTTTTCTTATCATCAAAGGTTTCCCTGGCAGTTACCATTAAAACGGGCAGATTATTATTTGCTTTTCTCAGCGTGTCTGTCAGCGCGTATCCGTCCATATTTGGCATCATAATATCACAAATAATCAGATCCACATGAGCAGAGTCCAAAAGCTCCAAAGCCTGCACGCCGTCTTCGGCACATAAAACGTTATAGCCGTTTTGTCTTAGCACGGCCTTCATCAGTTTTTGCAGGTTCCTATCATCTTCAACCACCAGAATATTGAACATGCATTTCACCTCTGCCCCATATTATATCAAAATTGTAGTACCGACTCATGGTATCCTGTAGCTATCAACTCAACGTCATATAGATAAGGGACGGCCGGGCCGTCCCTTATGCTTTACATTTTGTCAACAGCCGGCACTTCATCTCCCACATCAATCTTTTTCATAGATTTTCGATGGAGAATGTCGTACATGATGGGAACCACCAATAGGGTAAGCAGAGTGGCATAAGTCAGACCACCAATGGAGACAACCGCCATGGGTTGAGTCATCTCCGCCCCTTCGCCCACCGCCAGAGCCATGGTGCTCATGGCTAAAATGGTGGTTAAGGCTGTCATCAGAATGGGGCGTATCCTGGTGCGGCCGGCCTCAATTAATGCGGCCCGCTTATCTTTGCCTTCCAGGCGCAACTGGTTTACATAGTCTACAAAGACAATCCCGTTGTTTACCACAATACCGGCCAGAACCAAGAAGCCAAGCATGGCCGGGACAGATAGCTCCATACCAATAATCCACGGCAAGAGCAAACCACCTGTAAAGGCCAAAGGCAGAGTAAAGAGGATAATAAACGGTGAGAGCAGGCTCTGGAACTGGGCCACCATAATCAGATAGATAAAGATGACGGCCAAGGTGATCATCAGAATCATATCGGAGATGGCACTGGCGATCATTTCGTTTTCACCGGCAACTTCCACCGTAATTCCCGGAGGCGGGGTGTAGTCGGCCAGAGTACGCTCAAAGTCACGGCTCACCAGGCCGATGTTGTAGCCATAATCGACATTGGCGGTGACGGAAACATAGCGTGACTGGTTATCGCGGAGTATTGATGAAGGGCTCTCCGCCTCGTAGATTTGTGCAATATCACCCAGGCGTACTTCGCTCTCTTCACCGTTTTGCCCGTTTACCGTAAAAGTATAGTCGCTCACATTATTGCGGGTTAGCTCTCCGTTTACTGCTTTAACCACGATAACGGCGTATTCGTCTATGCCTTCAGTTAAAGTAGTGGCTTGCGTTTCAGTGGACAGGGCCTCAGAAACCTTCTGGAAAACCTGGGCTACCGTCAGCCCTTCTGCCATGGCAGCATCTTTATCCACCATCACCCTGGTTTCTACCCCGGCATCCTCATCACCGGCGGAAACATTGGTGGTGCCTTCTGTAGCAATAAGCAGGTCTGCTACTTCATTGGCAACATCGGAGAGCTCATCTAAGTCATTGCCTTTAATTATTATTTCCATACCGCTGCCACCCATGGCAGCCATATCCATATCAGAGGTGGAGACAGACATTTCCACATCCAAGTCCTCGGTTTTGTCCAAAATGGCTCTGGCCACATCCTGGTTTGTCATTTGGCGGTTTTCATGCAAAAGGATATAGAAGGAGGCACCACTGCCGGATCCGCCTCCGCCCATCATCATACCGCCGCCACCGTTTCCGGACATGGCGCCCACACTGTCCACAGCCTCGATCTCTAAAATACGAGCCATTACTTCATCCGCCATGGCGTAAGTGTCTTCCCGCTCACTGCCTTCCGGCATGGTAAGGCTGGCACTCATCTGCGGTGCATCCATCTCCGGCATGAAGCTGGTCCCCATGATGGTGACTCCGTACAGACTTAAACCAAACAGGAATACTACCAGGATTAAGACAACAAATTTATAGCGCAATGAAAAGTCCAGCACTCTCGCATACTGATTCACCAGAGCATCGAACCATTTATGCCTCTTCTCATTGGTAGACTTCATCACAGTGGAGGCCATACTGGGCACCACCGTCAGAGCCACCACCAGACTGGCCAGCAAACTGTAGGCAATGGTTAACCCCATGTCACTGAAAATCTCCCGGGAAATACCGTGGGTAAAGACAATGGGTAAAAACACACAGACGGTGGTCAGGGTTGAAGCAAAGATAGCTCCTCCCACCTGCCTTGCCCCCTGCACAGCTGCCCGGTGGACAGGCACACCTTCATTGCGCATGCGGTAAATGTTTTCAATCACCACAATACTGTTATCCACCAACATCCCAACACCAAGCGCCAGACCGGAAAGGGAGATGATGTTGATGGTAACGTTACTGAAGTACATCAGCGTAATGGCAAACATTAAGCTAATGGGGATGCTAAAAGCAATTACCAAAGTAGGCCTGATATCTTTTAAGAATATAACCAGCACTATAATTGCCAGCAACCCACCAACCATCAGGTTTTGCAGGACGCTCTCAATGGTCATGTTAATATATTCGCCTTGGTCCATCAAGGGAAGAATACGCAAGCCTTCGTGCTCGGCGGTTAAATCGGCAATTGTCTCATTTACGCGGCCGGCCACATCGGCTGTGGAGGCGGTGCTTTGCTTCTGAAACATCAGCATTACACTGTCGTTGCCGTTTACCTTGGCATAAGTTTGGGCGGCATTGTCGGTTACTTCAATCTCGGCAATATCGGAAAGATAAACATCACCGATACTGTCCATGGAAAATACCAAGGTTTCTTCGATGGATTCCACCGTCTGGTATCGGTCTCCCACCTTAACCAGGTGTCCGTCTTCCCCTTCATCAATATATCCGGCAGGCATGTTAAAGTTTTGCGCCTGCAGGATACCGCTAAGCATCTCCGCGGTAACAAAATTACTCAGGTCTGCACTTTCACGGGCATCTTCGCGAGCCTTCTTTAGCTCCTCAATGCCTTTTTCCAACTCACTCTGACCGTTTTCCAGCTGCATCTGAGCTTTGGCAAGCTCGATGGACAGAGTCATTTTGCCCGTTTCCAGCTCTTCGTAACCTGCTGTTGCTTCGGCCAATCCTTGCTCCAGCTGCGGTTTCATTGCCTCCAGGGTCATCTGCCGCACCGAAATATTTTGCAACTCCGCATCGATGGCGGCTACCCGGGAACTGGCCATGGAGGCCATCTCCATCATTTCTACCATTTCACTTTGCGAAAGCTGAGACAGCTCAGCGGGAAGATGGGGGGCAAGCTGCTCCATTATAGAATCAAATGCTTCAGGAGAGAGGGCAGCTACGCCACCGGCAAATGGCTGACTAAACACAGGACCTAGTTCGGTGAGCTGAGAAAGGGCTTCCCTTTCCTGTTCAAAGGCCATCCGCTGGCCTTCAAGCAAAGTCTCCTCTGCCAGCAAAGCATTGAGATTGGCAATGGCATTATTTAGCTGCGAACTGGCCTGGGCCAGTTGAGTCTGCTGGTTCTCGGTTTCCGCCTCCAGATGGTCACGGGCGTCAACTAGCTCTCTGCGCGCCTCTTCCAATTCACTTTCTGTTTCATCCATGGTGCGGTCCAGGTCTCTTAGCACTTCTTCATTAAGTGCATCGATTTTCTCCTGGTCCAGCGTTATGCGTATCTCTCTTTCCAACAACCCTGAGGCGGTGACAGAGGCCACACCGTTAATCCGCTCAAAAGTAGGCAGAAGTGAATCGCTGACAAAGTCGGATACTTCCGCCATACCGGCTCCTTCCATATCAACGGTGGCCACCATGATGGGCATCATATCCGGATTAAGACGCATCAGCATGGGGCTGCCAACATCACTGCTCAACTGCGATGAAATCATATCCAAATTATTGGACAGCTCAATCATGGCCGTATCCATGTTGGTCCCTTGGACAAACTCCAGGATAATTAAACTGGAGTTTTCATTAGATCTGGAGCTGATACTGCTTAAACCGCTGGTGGTACCCAAAGCCGATTCCAACGGCCGGGTCACCGATAACTCTACCTGCTCCGGGCTGGCCCCCGGGTATGAGGTTACTACCACCACATAAGGCAGCTCGATATCCGGTAGCATATCGGTGGTCATGCCGGAAAAAGAAACGAATCCCAGAACTATTACCAGAATCACTGCCACAAGCACAGTGTATGGACGCTTGACACTAAATTGCGAAAGCATAATTTCCCCCCTGATATGTTAGGTGATTAATCATTACTCTATCTTTAGTACGGTTCTAACTAAAACTAAACCAACCGCATAGTATTATAAATCGTGAATGTGAACTGAAGATGAACTCCTTGTTAAGATTATCAAACTTTGCCCCTGTCAACAAGTTAAAAGAACACCGCTTTTTCCTCATTCGGAAATTGCGGTGTTCTCTCTGCTTTAAAACTATGCCGTTTTCTGTAACAACCAGGTCACCCCGGTCAACCCGCTTTCTAGCTCGTCGCACTCGGCCTGCTGACTGAAAATGTATCCTTGAAACATGTCCTTTTTTTCCGGAAACTTTCTCATTAGCTCCCGGGCCCGTTGAACTATCTGCTCTTGCTGGCTGCGGTTTATGGCAATAAGCTCGTCATGGTCAATGGGCTTTTCGGCAATCACCGCTAGATCTGCCTTGTTAAAATACTGCAGCCAGTCGCCACGGGAGGGGTATGGGTTATCTGAGCCGCCGTTGGCATACGCATCATCTAGGAAGATAAACCCTCCCTGCTTAATGGTACTTTTTAATTTAAGAAGCGTTGTTAGCGGATTGCCCAACACATCCCCCACCGCTCCCAGAATAACAAAATCATAACCCTCCTCAACTCTCACTGATTCATTAATATCATCCACAACAAACTGGCATAAATGTTGTACTCCATATTCCATAGCCTTTTCTTTGGCATAATCAATGAATTGCGAAAGGATGTCAATCCCCTTAACCTTACAACCGATGGATTTTGCCAACCCAATGCTGACAGCTCCTTTTCCGCATCCTAAGTCAAGTACTTTGCTTTCTCTGGATATGTTTGTGTGCTCTAAAGCCAGCGCAATCATATCCTTGGGGCTTGACCCAAGTTCCCACAAATCCTGCAACAGATAAGGCAGGTGCGGTATTAATTCCGTAGTTTCCGCTGTCAGTGAACGGGCTAATTTCTCTTCTCTTTCAGACATGACCCCCACCCCCTGTATTGATATCTTGGTCATAAAAACTTATCTTTCCTCAGGGTTACCCAGTTTCACATTAATATCTCTATAATTTCAGCAATGGTTCCGTTTTCTACCAATATCATTATTCCTAGCCCAATAAAAACAACAGGGACTATTATACGCTCATATTTTTCAATAGTACCGCCTAGCTGCTGTAACTTTGCCAGTCGGTAACCAAGATAGCACAACAGGGCCACTCCCATGTAAAATACTAATACAGTAACCACAAGCTCCGCTTGTGATATAGCGGCAAAAAGCGGTATATATACACCCAGGTTATCTCCTCCGCTGGCAATGGTGATGATTGTCATGGCTACCAGAAGGTTGCCGTGTTTTTTATTAGCAGCGAAGTATATTTTCTCCAGGCTCTCCTCTCCTTCCTGTTCAAATAGGACTTTCAGGCCCAATCCCAGGGGGACAAAGCCCAAAAGCCCAAGAATCCATTGCTCAGGAATAACCCGCAGGCCAAAAGCAGACAAGAGGCTTACTGCTATTAAAACAGAAGTCCCTAAAACCTTACCCCCAACGATGCGCATAACGGTAGGGTTGTCCTTCTTATGGGCAAAAAATACCAACAGAATTATTAGATTATCAATACTGGTGGCAACATATACCACTGCTGCAGTAATTATTGTAGTTATCACTTAACAGCTCTCCCGTTGTTAGTGCATTATCAAAATTATACCCGCTACTACTCACAGCCTGCCTTAAGCAATTATTAATTAGCTTCTCCCACAGTAAATATTGGGTAGAGAAAGATTTTATAAATTATGGTAGAATTACAGTAGACTGGATAAAAAGGGGGAAAATGAGATGTGGCTTTATTTTGCCCTTGCGGCAATATTCTTTTTAATCGGCCTGGCTATCCATGTTTTTAAGTGGTACTTCTTAATTGCGGGCTATAACACCATGTCCAAAGAACAACAGGCACAGGTGGATACAGAAGCACTGGGACGGTTGATGGGGTATTATTCTTATGCCAACGGTTTTGTATTATTTGTGACTGGAATCTTATATGCCTCAGGTGCAGACATCGGCATTGCCCCCTCCATTGTTTTCCTGGTTATTTCCACAGTGTACCTGCTTATAAAAGCTCAGCAGTATAATGGCAACATATCTGAAACAGGTGGAGACCTGATCCCGGGTGCACGTAAACAAGTGAAAGCCCCACTGGCAATTATCGTGGTCACACTTCTTGGAGTCGCTGGCTTAATGTATTTTTCTTCCCAGCCAACTTCCGCTTCTTTTTTGGAAGAAGGCCTGCAAATACATGGCATGTATGGCCAAACATATGCCTGGGAAAGTATCGAAGAGGTTAGACTAATTGAGACGCTCCCCACGGGCCTGCGGCGCACCAACGGGTCTGGACTTGGCCCCCATTTAAAAGGCAACTTTAGCTCAGAAGAGTTCGGAGCTAAAAAACTGTTTGTCAACAGAGACAATCCTCCTTTCATCTTCTTAAGTAACGGGGAAATAGTAATTTTCAACCTGGCAGAAGCTGAGGAAACAAAAGCTGCTTATGAACGGATTCTTGAGGAAATAAATAATTGATTGCATTCGGCCAATGCGGCCGGTTATTTCTTTTAAAAAAGGGCCCTAAGGGGCGCGAGCAACCGAACCCTTAGGTCGCATGGACGATATGATAAACTAATTCCGGCCTCTATCTAAAAACCGCCGCAGCATAAAGCTGCGACGGTTTTTGTTTTAACCGTGTATATCCCGCTGTCGATATCCCCTAAAAGCTGCAGCCAATAACATAACGGCTACGATGCTTAATACTGTAACTGCTGTCAGATTAAAATCCTCCAGAGGTACCTGCGGAACGTTACCAAAGGGAGAAAGAGTAGCCATCCATTCGGGAAACTGCAGAAGATTTCCCAGGTAGACAACAATAAAGGAATAACCCAGATAGAGCCAGGTAAGCCCTGCTCCTTTAGGGAGAACGCCTACCAGAAATGCCGCTAACCCCACCATTGCCCCTATTGCCGGCAGGTAAACTGCGGAGGCACTAAGAGCCGAGTTTAAGCTAATGGTATCTTCCATCACTGCGGCAGCTGCTGCCCACATTCCGAAGGCGCTTAGCAGCATGGACAAGAACCCAACCACCAGGGCAACAGAGAGGAAACTGGCCATCAGGTTGGCCCGGGAGACCGCACGGGCCAATAAATGTTCGGTGCGGTTTTTGTTTTCTTCTGCCAGTAGCTTAAGGGTTATTAAAAGGGCCGGAATTGCTGCCACCATGGACATAATAGACATAATCATGGTCATAAACTGCTCTGCCAGGGTAAAACCTTCTCCTGGAGGCAGTATCTGCTGCATCATTTCACTCTCGGCAAAAAATGCTTCCAAGTCGCCAAAAACAGAGCCGTAGGAGGCGCCAAGCACAAACATTCCGATTAACCAGGCGATAATCATGGTCCGCTGCAGCTTCAGGTTTAACCCTAAGGGACTCTGCAAAAATGCGGATGCTGTACTTCTGCCTGGTTTGGCCGCAATAAAGCCGGCACCCAAATCACGGGTTGAGTTAAGTTTGAGAGCAATGGCGCCAATTACTATGGCCGCCCCCACCAAGGCAAACACTGGCCACCAGTAGTCGTTGACATAGACCTGTGCATGCATGATCCAGCCCAGAGGAGAGAGCATGGACAAAGTTTCATTACTCACATCCCCTATGGCACGTACCAGATAGGCCACCCCTAAAAATGTGAAGGACAAACCGACGGTGCCGCGAGAGCTTTCCGAAAGCTGGGCAAAGAAAGCGGTTACAGCGGCAAAGAAAATCCCGACAGAACCCAAAAGGGCACCGTAGAGCAGGGAGCCGGCCAAATCCATGCTTTCCTCCCCTAAGGAATACATGCTAAAACCGGTCAGCACCGTGAGAAGAACATAGGTTAAAAACAATACCAACAATACAGCGGCTAAATTAGACAACCTTCCCACCGGCAAGGAGCGCAGCAATTCAATGCGGCCCGCTTCTTCATCAGCGCGGGTGTGGCGGGCTACAAGCAGGATGGCCATAATTGCCACCGCTATGGCGGTAAAAAGCAGCATCTGATGGCCCATCATGGCGCCGATGGTATAGTTGTCTAAACCGAAACTGGGCCCCACCATGGCGATCATGGCCGGGTTTCTCATGGTTTCAGCGATGGCCTGCCTCTCCAGCGGTGTACCGTACATTTCCTGAAAAGCCGGCACCACTACGATGGTAATTACTATCAGACAAATTAGCCACACAGGGATGCGGATACGGTCACGGCGCAAAATCAGCCTGGCGTACCTTCCCACATTTTGATAGAGCTGCTTGACCATTACGATTCACCCCCGACTCCTTCATAATGGCGCATAAAGAGGTCTTCTAAAGTGGGTGGAGCACTTTCTAATTTAACAATATCAAAGGAGCTCACATGTTTTATCACATTACCCAGCTCTTCTGTGTCAACCTGGAGGGTAAGCTTATTATCTTTTTGCTCAATATCATGGACTCCTTTGAGCTCTTCAACACCGGTAATTTCCTGCTTGGTCTCCACCAGCACGCTGGTTCTGGTTAAATGGCGCAGCTCTTCTAAAGTACCGGACTCAATAATTTTGCCTTGGCGGATAATGCTTACCTTGCTACATAACCGCTCCACCTCAGACAAAATATGACTGGATAGAAGCACGCTTTTGCCTGCATCTTTGGCTTCCATCACACAGTCCTGAAAAACTCTCTCCATCAACGGATCCAGTCCGGAGGAGGGCTCATCGAGAATATAGAGGTCCGCATCAGAGGAGAATGCCGCAACCAGAGCCACCTTTTGCCGATTCCCTTTGGAATATGTACTACACTTTTTGCTGGGATCCAAAGCAAACCGCTCAATTAGTTCTTCCCGACGGCTTTTGTTGTTTGTTCCACGCAATTTAACAAACAAGTCGATTACCTCGCCACCGGTAAGATCGGGCCACAAGTTCACATCACCGGGTACATAGGCAATTTGTTTGTGGATTTCCACCGCATCTCTCCAGGCATCTTTACCGAAAATGCTGGCACTGCCTGAGGTGGCTTTTAAGATTCCCAGCAGCACCCGGATTGCAGTGGTTTTCCCTGCACCATTGGGCCCGATAAAACCATAAACTTCCCCTTCGTTCACTTCCAGATTAATCTGATCCAGTGCAGTGAACTTACCAAACTTTTTTGTAAGATTGCTAACCTTAAGTACCGTCATCTTTTGCAAACCTCCCTTGTTTTTGTTTTTATTTATCACTTGGTTTAATGGTTGTTTTCGTAGTAGATTCGTCTCAGGACTTGCAGAAATTCGAAAAAATCTTCCCAATAAGGGTCAAAGTCCACCTCTGTCAGGTTGTGATCTTTTAGTGATGCCAAGAGTTCATTGGTGTAACCGTCCATTGACCACTGTATCAGCTTGATAATCTGCTCAGAGGGTATATCCTTTCTGAATAATGAGGTATCAATGTCCTCAAATAATTTGGCAAAGCCTTCGGCTTGTAGTTTACTCACCCGCTCTGCCAACTCCGGCGGCACCCCTTCCAGATTATTCATATAGAGATTGCCGAAAAAATTAAACACATGAGGGTTTTTTACGTAAGCCTTTAATTTACTTACTGCAGCCAATCGATACCTCTCAATAAAATCAGTCTGGTTAGTATCGAGTTGACTGAGATAATCTTTCAAAACAAATTCCAAACCATACTCCACTAAATAGTTAAAAAGCTCCTGTTTACTCTTAAAATAATAGAAAAGCATTCCCTTGCCGATACCGGCCTCCTTTACAATCCGGTTGGTTGACGCCTGCTCAAAACCCTGCCGGGCAAACTCCAGATAGGCTGCATCTAAGATCCTCTTTTTTTATCAGGCTCCAGGTTCTCAAACTTATCCGTAATAGCGCATCCCCCCTAACGTGCAACCCCAAAATAGACCACCTTGGTCTATTTTTAATATAATATGCTTCGACCACACTGGTCAAGAACATTTTCCATAATTTCTCTTAACAAGATATTAAGCAATAAAAAAACCCAGGCGAATTTTCACCCAGGCTAATCTTGCCTTTCATCTTCCACAGGAACACTACCAAACAAAACCCGCAAGTAGTCGCGCTTAGCATATAGAACCCTAGAAATAAAAACGGTATAGTTTTCAAGTTTATAGAAAATGAGGTGGTTTGCACAAACAAGAAACCGATAATCTGTCTGCATATCAATTATTGTAGAAAGTGATGCTCCCAGTTCAGGATACTCCGCCAAAGTACGTATTCTCTTCATTATTTTTGCAACCAAACCTTTTGCAGCCTGTGGGCTAGACAACTCTTCAGAAATGTACTTTTTAATTTCTGCCAGATCATTTTTCGCCTCCGGAGAAATCTTCAACTCATACATCGTCTATCCCCAGCTCGGCCTCCACTTCCTCGATAGACATCCATCCTTTTTCTTTTGCTACTTGCTCACCCTGAGCCAGTTGCGACAGAAGTTTTAAGGATGCTTTTAACTTTTCGTACTCGTCAATGTCAATGATAACAAATTTACCTCTGCCATTCTTAGTTAAAAATACTGGTTCACCATATGCAATATCACGCAACACTTCATTATAATTTCTTAAGTCGGAAATAGGTTTAATAATTGGCACAAAACCCCTCCTTCCTGCTGCTATAATTATACCATTATTTTACGTAATATTCATCTTAATTAACGCACCCATAAGTTCTCTTTTACTAATTTTACTAATTAAGCACAAACTTCTTTCTCTCCTGTTTGCAAATGCGCATAATTGTGTCTTTTCCGGTAATCAGTGCGGTGGGCAGGCCTCCGGGAGGTTGCAGCCACTGACCGCTTAAGACGATGTTATCAAGGCCTTTGATCTGGCCGGTGTGGGCTAATTCTTTACTGCGGACTGTCGGCCAGAAAGCCATAAAGGAACCGCGGTAAGCATTGCAGTAGCTTTCAAAAGTTTTCGGTGTGGCCACATCCAAAACCTTAATTTTTCCTTCCATGTGCGGCAAACGGGTAACTATAGCTTGGAGAACGTCCTCACCGATGCGCCCTTTCTCCTCACGGTAGGCCTGTTTATCCTGGGACAGTGCCTGCCACACCTCATAGTCGGCCGCTTCCTGATTAACACTGACTGTGATGACGCTATGACCCTCCGGTGCAAAGCCAGGCTCGTAGTCATAATGGGTTAAAGTAAGATAATCAACGGCGTTGGCGCCAACCTTAACGGGTGCTACCGGAAAACGCAGGGTGCGGGGAATTTCATTCATTTTACCTGCGTAACCCAAAGCTATACGCACCTCTGAAGCCAGAGGATAGTCTGTGGGGTTATTGTATCTTTTTTCAAATTCCGGGTCATTATACTCTCCCTTAAGCAGGCGCTCAAACAACACTTTGGCATCGCAGGCGGCGATAAAATAATCTGCGGTGAAAGTTTTACCGTTATTGCAGATCACACTGGTAACCTTGTTATTCTCAATGGAAAGACTTGTTGCTTCACATGGGGATTCAACCACGCCTCCCAAAGAGAGGTAACGTTCTTTCATGCGCAAAGCTAAAGCTCTGGAACCTCCCAAAGGGATGCCCGCCTGCCCTTTGGTAAAGGAGCCCATGGCAAAAATTATTGAGCTGGCGGAAGCGCCGAAATCCTCCGGCACAAAGTAGGCAAGAGCCCCACTCAAGGCGGGATGTTTAAAGCTGTTGGCATAGTCCAGCAGACTGATTTTGCCGTACTTTTGCATAATCATGCCCGCATCCTTCATGGAGAGCATAAACTTCACTTTTTCCAACACATTCATCATATCCATCGGTTTACCGGTGGGTATCTCAAAGGACTGCAACTTTTCAATGGCCTGGCAAAAATCATTAATAGCCTCTTCGTCCTCCGGGGAAATCTCAAGCCAACTGGACTTCAGGCGTTCTAAGTCACGGTAAAAGTTAACCTGGGTGCCGTTATGCTCAAAAGTAAGGAAACTGTCTGGTTGATAAACGTCCACACCGTCCAAAGCGCCTACCGTCTTCCACAAATCGTTTATGGGAGTTCCCTGCTTTGTGCCAACCAGCCAATGAATACAGCCGTCAATATGGTACCCCTGGCGGTCCCAGCCGGTGCACTCCCCGCCCAGGGTATGATGTTTCTCCAGGATAACACTTTCAAAGCCATTTTTTTGGGCAAAGATTCCCGCACTAAGCCCCGCCACGCCCCCGCCGATGATAACAACCTTTTTCATTATCTCTCTTCCTCCCGTTTCATCTGCTGCAGTCTAAAAAGCTCTTCTCCCACTTCAAGTAACAACTCTTCTGCCCCCTGCTCATCAAGCCAGGCTGGTATGTTACCGGTAGCCACCATGGCCGAAAGCCCGGTCTGAAAAACTCTCAATTTTAAAAACAGACGTTTTCTCTGTTCCACGCTCCAGTCTCTCATGTTCTCATCCCCACCCATAGCATCAACCATGGCTTTTTCTACCGATTCATAGGAAGCCATGTAAGGATTAGGCTGCAGCGCCAACTCACGAAACAGCACCGGATACTGCCGGGCAAATTCCAAGCTGGCTTTGCCGATCTTGGCAAACATGTCTTCCCCATCCTGTGCAGCTGTCAGTTCATTGGAGAGCGCGAAGACACGCTCCACCACAGCAGCCGTCAAATCATCGATGTTTGCAAAATTAACGTAGATTGGCGCCACGGAACAGCCCAACCGTTTAGCCACACTGCGGGCAGTAATTCCGGAAAACCCTTCTTCTTTGGCTATTTCAAAAGCAGCGTGCACTATCTCTTCTTTGCTGAACTTTGTTTTAGGTGACATCTAACTCCTCCTCGAATAACTTATGTTATATAACTTTAGTTATATTTTACTTAAAAATAATTTGCCTGTCAACCCTTTTCAGGCAAAATATAACGCGTGTTATACAAAATATAATATCTCTGCACTGGGAAAATATACGTTAATCTTTTCTGACAAGTATCGTTCTGCTTCCTGGTATTGTTCCTTTGTATAGACATACTTGCCGTAACCAAACTGACCGTATTTAAAGCGGCGCTCCTCTTCGCTTAGGGGAAGCTCAGATGAGGGAAAAATGGCAGCAATGTTTTGCTTGCCACGGGCGGTAAAACGGTGGGTTATGAGCTCAAAAGATGGTGCCGCTTTGGCAGGCAGGGTGTCCTTCATTTCTAAGAGCAGTTCTTCATAAGACTTTTGCCAACCGTCATAAAGGAAGATTGGAGCTACAAGAAAACCCAGCTTATAGCCGGCCTGAAACACTTTAGCTGCCGCCTGCAACCTGGCTGTCAGGCGTGGGGTGCCATGTTCAAAGCGGTTAATAATTTCCGGCGTATTGACCGAAAAACGAAACTCCGTTTTTCCTTGGTGTTTTAAATCCAGCAGCGAGTCAACACAGGTAAATTTGGTGACAAAGCGAAAGCGGGCGTGCTCTTGCTTAGCAAAAAAGGTAATGGCTTGAGCCAGTGCCCCGCTGTAGGGCTCAAGGGGGAGCGGATCTGAGGTGGCAGCACCTTCAAATACTGTTTCCTCTGGTGCTCTTTCTTTAATTACTTTCTCTGCCCGCTCCAGGATTTCTTCAACATTTACATAGAGCCGCACCACCGGCTGGCGGCCCAGGGTGGTGTGCAGATAGCAGTATTCACACATGCCGGGGCAGCTGGTGGAAAGAACCAGCTGAAAATCAGCAGACGGACGGCACTTGGCAAATTCCCCATCCTTTTTTACTCCCACCACCAAGGTGCGCTTGGCTTCTTTAAACTTTTCGGCGGGATCTTTGCCGGGCAGTCCGGTAACCCGGTTATGGCTGCCAATTACCCGAACTTCTTTATCTTCTTTTCGAAATCTCTCCCACAGGGAACGCCCTAATGGATAATCCAGGGCCCGTTCTTCAAACAAGACCCGCTGTGGAGCAAAGCATGTATTATTAGTCATAAAGAAACACTCCTTGAAGATAGCATTCCCCTAAAGAGCGTTTATTTTCGTAAATGTTGATGCACTTTTAGTGAAAAAGCGAAGACAGATCTGTTTGTTTAGGTTGATAAAAGTTGATAATAGCTAGCAGCTGATATATGTTAAAGCTGGAGGCGACTGGCGTGTCGCAGAGAAAAAAAGTAGAAGGTGATTAGGCATTTCTGCCCTAACCACCTTTTTTTTATTTCTAGATAACGCTAGACTCCGGCCGGCTGCCGCTGTTTTGTTCTGGCGATGGTGGTGTTATCTTTTTTACGGTCTTGCAAAGCTGGCACAGCATTGGGCTGTACCTCTGAGCGGTAATCCTGACCCTTCATCTGCTGATGGTTGTAAACTGCTTTATGGCTGGGGACTGCCTGAACATCGTGATTCACTTGATTCTGATACCAGAAGAAGGTATGGTAATCCGGCAGGTCATTGACATTCCTGTAATTTTCTCTGTCAGATGTTAATTCGATTTGCTGTGCAAGGATTTTGCGTACATAGTCCCTGGTATCGTGGAACTGCAGCAGTTTGGGGAAGGCTCCGCCATTGGGGATGACCTGCTCCCAGTGTTTGTTTTCATATTGCTGCAAGAGAGCTGCTGCTCTTTCCAGATGAGCTATTTCCTGATGCAGATGCATTTCCCAGATTGATTTCACATTGGGGTCAACCTCGTCCATATAGAAGGAATAATAGAGGTAGCATTCTGTGTACTCATGCATCAGCAGGTTTTCAAGCCACGTGCAGTTGGGGTCCATCAGTGACCCGTAATGAGAGACGTGCTGCTCTTCAATCATAGCAATTTCCTGATACAGCTGTCGGCCCAGGTCATTGTAGTAAGTGTTGCCTATGTTATTGTAGAAATTCATGGTTTGCTGCTCACCGGCTGTGATAATGTGTATGTTTAGCTTGGTCTGGATATCGGCAGTTTTAAAATCGATTGGTCCTTTTACCGAATCATTGGGATGCCGGTGTTCGGCAATGGTGGGACGTCCCGGAGTAATCTCAACATAATCCTTAACCAATTTCTGAGAAGGAATGTTTTTATCCAGATCCAGCAAGTTGGCATAGCGGTATAGATGATCAAAATCCTCCAGGAGAGCAAAATCCAGAGCTTGTTTTACATAAGGATCAGGTTCATTTTGCGCAAGCCAGGCGGTCAGATCCACCGCCACATGCTCGTAGCCGATGGTGGTTTCCAGCGGTGTTTCACCAATTGGTGAGAGCCAATTGATTCGCTTTTGCTGCTGCTGCTCAATGCGGCGTGAAAAGGCAAGATCGCGGCGCAGTTCATTGTTGGTACAGTTACGGTGGAATTGATGGGAGAACATGGCCGCTTCCACTTCGATACCGTTCATCAAAATGATCCGGATCTTGGTGTAGGGGTCAACTTCCATTTTTGAGTACGGCTTGGGGTAAATACCGTTCCAGTCGGTTATGGCATCGCCAAGCAGCATTGGTTTTTCATGAAAAGGGTTAAACATAAGTAGTCTCCTTTCGTTTTTCAATCATTTTAATTATTCCAGTATGTTAAGCGACATATTCTGCAAAAAAAAGGCACAAGAAAGGCGCGCTCTTTCGGTTTCCTCAGCGCGCGCTTTTGTACTGCTTACCTTAGCAGCTTCGCTATCTGCGAAGCGTTATAATTTAGCAGTAAAAAAATAGCACACACACCAGTGCGTGCTACAGAGGTTTGTGGACAAATTAACCTGTCCCTCTGTCCACAAGTACTTTTACAAAAAATGTTCTGGTGCGGGGGCCGTCAAATTCGCAGAAATAGATTGATTGCCAGGTTCCCAGCACCATTTCTCCGTTTGTGATTGGGATTGTTTGTGAGGGGCCCACAGTGCTGGCTTTAAGATGGGCGGCGGAGTTACCTTCGGCATGCCGAAAGTCAGGGCTGTCCCAGGGATATAGTTTATCCAGATGAAGGAGAATATCCCGTACCACATCGGGGTCTGCCCCTTCATTGATTGTGATCCCCCCTGTTGTATGGGGGCAGTAAATGGTGACCAGGCCTTCCTTTGCTCCCGCCTCACCGATGGCTTCCTGCACTTTCTGGGTTATGTTTAACATCTGGGAGCGATTGTTGGTGCTTAGTTGAAACTTTTTTAGCATTAGGTCCTCTCCTCTCATTTAAGAGCATTTACCGTCTTGTTCATAGATGCCGGTGGTATCCTCTGCTTTAATAGGCAAATTTGCCGGGAACATGGGTATCGGTGTAAATTTAAAACGGTTATATTTATGCAGGAGGTCTATTTTTTCCTTTAATTTAGTGTCTTCAATAATACCTTCCCTTATATAGCGATTTAATGTGTCATAGGTAAATCCCAGCACTTCCTCATCTGTTTTTCCTGTAAGCCCGTCTTCCGGGGGCTTGATAAGGAATTTTTCCGGAACGCCCAACTTCCTGCCAACCTGAATAACCTCATCTGAGGTGAGCATTGCCAATGGGGAAAGAGCTCCCGCCGTATCGCCATATAATGTGGTATATCCTATCCAATCCTCGGAGAGATTGCTGGTATTTAGCACCCTGCTTCCCGGTATAGACTGCGAAATTGCATATAGTGCGGTCATGCGCACCCTGGGAGGCAGGTTTATTTTTGTCTTATCCGATACTGACGGGATAAGATGACCCCTTAACCCTTCTAAAGCAGAGAAAAAAGCTTCCGTCACGGGATTAATTTGCATAACTGCATGGGGAATATCTAGATGAGTGCATATTTCATAGGCATACCCGATGTCTTTTTGTATACCGTCCGGCATTAAAACACCATACACATTTTTATTGCCCAGTGCTTCCACACATAAAGCAGCAGTAACAGAACTGTCTTTCCCTCCGGAAATTCCAATCACAGCCTTGCTTCCACCGTTGATTTGCATAATATTTTTTATCCAGTTGATAAGTTTTGCAGTAATATCATTTAACTTCTCCTGCTGCAATTTCATTAGTAACTCCTCACCTTCATTTTCATGCCAGCCATTATGTCTAACGCCTTTTTGTGCAAATCAGGATCAGAACTGAGGCAAAGTGAGCTGTTAATAATTACATCCGAGGTTGGAAACATGTTTTTAATGACGACGGCATTTGCCAAAACACAAACGTTGGTTTCTACTCCCACCAGTTCGATTTCTTTAATATATTGTGTTTTATCTGCACACTTTTGCCTGAAGGCTTCAAACTCTAAAGGTGAAATAGCATGATACTTTTTTTCCAGTGCATGGTGTTTTTTAAGATTTTCCTTAAGTAGAGGGTAAATAGCCTGTCCCCATTTTATTTCCTCTTTGCTACGCATATCTTCCGGCACCATATCATGGATGTTGAGCGTATAAAATATTAAATCTCCCTTTTCTTCATATATTTTAATCCGCTCCAAAATCCCGGGAATCAGCATCTCAGCCCCTTTTACAGCCATGCTCCCCCTCTTCGGATCTACAAAATCGTTTTGCATATCTATAATAAACAGCATAAAATCATCCCTATATTTCAGATAATTTAAAAGGGAACGTCCGTATTCGGGCGCTCCCACCTGCAATGCCTGATATAGCCTGCATTGATATTATATATTTATTCTGTAGGGCTCTTTTCTTCCAGACATACCATGGGCAGGAATAGCTAAGTTAATGTTACCATGTTAGAGTAGGGTTATTGGTTAATCTAATATAACAAGTAACGAAATATTACTTACCACAACATTTTTTATACTTTTTCATGCTACCGCAGGGACATGGTTCGTTGCGGCCAATTTTTTTGCGGGTTTTCAGGTCGATAACGTTTGATTCTTTTTGTGCAGCTGTTGACGGCGGGGTGCCTAACGGTGTTAAAGGCTTCTTGTTTTTTTGGGATAACTCATTAGGGGTATACCCTTTGAGTGCCCATTGTCGGGTATTATTATATAAGTTCATTATTTCCGCTGTCAGCAGTTGGGCAAAATCAAATGATGGGATCTCCACCTGTGTTTGTAAGTACTGAAGCAACTCTTCCGGTTTGGCGCCTTGATTAATACTTTTTATTAACTGCCAGGCGATTTCATTTGTCTCTTCATCTTTTAACTTATAATATTTTAAAAGCAGATTAATAAACTTGTCCATAGCCGGAGTCCTGTCAATATAGCCCGGCTCCCCGGCTTTTAAAAACTCTTCTGTGGTAAACGGATAGTAATTAAGGCCTGATTTGGTTTTCTGCTCATCCACTATTTTTCCGGGGTCAGCAACCCGATGGTCATAAATACTGTATTGGGAATATCTCATCTCACCATAGTAACCAAAAGCATGTAATATTACTTCTAAAAACTCGGAAGGATTGACATCCCTGCCTGTCAGTTCGCTAATCTTCTCAGTAATCAGTTCTACATCCATAACCCCGTAATAATAGATCATGCCGGAGGTTAAACGCAGCCACTGCGTATTGCGTTCTACTGTTTTTTCCAGCTTGTCTCCATCTGTCCGGACAAACAACTCCACAAGCTCTGACGGCAAAAACAGTACTTTCTTCCCCTGCTTCATCCCGGCAAAAGCAAGGCCGTATCCCATCAGAGCCGATGCCTTCTTCATCGAAATGTCTACGTTGTCTAAGGAACCTGAATTGGCGGCAACAGCTTTTATCAGCTCATATCTTTCCCTATCCAGACTATAAAGAAGCGTCTCAAATTCAGCAGGAATCACTTTAACGAGCTCGGCGGCCAAGTCTGCTTTGGTCAGGGAGCTTAAACCCTTCAGGCTCAGGTTCTTCCTGATTTTGTCCATTTCATCTTTGGTTAACCCCTCAATGGCCTCGGAAAGGCTGCCTGAAGTATCAACATTTCGCCAAAAACGCTTTTCTTTCTTCTCCTGTAGCTCTCGGATATGGCCGCTTTCTTTTCCTACCATATCGGATAAAGCCTTTTCTGTTCTTCTGTCCATGTACCATTCTCCCTTAGCATATTTATCTTCCTAACCTTTCGTCACCGGCAATGGTAATTCCTACTAAAACAGCACCAATATTACAATTCCTCCCCAGAAGCTATCAAGACGGCTTGGTTGAAGTGGCCCAATTCTGTGATATAATTAACTGTGATTAAGAATAAATGAAATTCCCATAGGACAGTTAACTTAGCATCAAAGCAGACAGATAGCTTCCCGACACCAGAGACTTTAATGGGAAAGAGATGTGAGCAGTTTGGATAAGAAGCTTATTTATGACAAGATGAAATCACTGTATTCTTTTATGGAGTACTTCAGCCCAAAACAGGAAGAATTATTTATTGAGGGTATGTTCAGCCGTCAGTTTACGCCGGGAAGTGTGCTGATGGAGGACGGTTTCAGCTGCAATAATATCTTTTTCATCTTAGACGGCTCCATTCGGATCTCCAGGATTTCCGAAGAAGGTCGGGAGGTTGTCTTATACAGAATCCACCGGGGCGACTTCTGCCTGATGACGGCCTACAGTATTATGACCGACACCGACTTTCCGGCCATTGCTCAGGTGGAAGAGCAAACCGAAGTTATTGCCCTGCCGGCCAAGGTTTTCAAACAAATCTTACAGGAAAATCCGCAACTGCAGAGTTTTATTTTTGCCAGCTCTTTAAACAGGCTAAAAGATGTGATCGGGGTCTTGGAGAACATCACCTTCACCGGCATAAAACAGCGCCTGGCCAAGTTCCTGATTATGCTGGCAAATGAGCGCTCCAGCGATAAGCTAAAGATTACACACGAGCAAATCGCATTAGAGATCGGTTCATCCCGGGAGGTTATCAGCCGAACACTGAAAAACCTGGAAGAAGAAGGGGCTGTGCAGCTTTCCCGAGGTCGGATTCAGATCTTATCCCTGGAATCTTTAAAAAAAATAATTCTACTGTGACTTAGTCACGGTATTAAACCTCTCTGTATTGTATTATTTAGTTACAGTTTACGGTGTTGCTCCGGAGCACACTAAATATGATACAATAAGGAGAGAAACATAATGAGAAAAGATTTAAAAGTTTTTGGTGTTAGTGCGTTGTTGTTGGTATTTCTCCTGGGCTTCTTTCTCCAAGCACCAGCTGCATTTGGGTATCCGGCAGAATGGAGAGGAAACGCGGATCCGTTTGGCGTAACAGAGCAAGAACAACAGGAACCGATGCAAATGGTTCTGGAAAATGAAAGCAAGTATGATTTTACAGAAACAGTAGAGCGTTTTAAGCAAAATGTTGAGGATGCCGGCTGGTCAGTGGTGGGAGTTTATGATTACAAGGAAATTTTAGCGGAAAAAGGTTACGACATTCTCGATATTGAGATCATTGCCCTGTGCTCAGGCGAATACTCCGCTCAAATCTTGCAAGGTGACCATGAGCGCATGGTATCTCCCTTAATGCCCTGCACCATTGCCATCTATGAAAAAAGCAATGGCAACACCTATATCGCCCGCCTGAATTCCGGTGTAATGGCTGCTCCGTTTGGAGGAGTTGTGGCAGAAGTCATGGAAGCGGTTGCTGAAGAAACAGAAGCAATGGTCCAAGACCTTATTAAGTAAGCCATATTAAAAGTCCACTCTCTTTTTGAGGGTGGACTTTTTATGTTACTTGGTTGTTTTGGCTTTTCTTTTTTCTGATACTGCTTCGGAGACCATGCAGTACATACTTTCCACTCCGCTCTTTGTAGCTTCAAAGTTAAAGGCGTTTTCCGTGGCGATACCTATGCTATCCGCTTCTCTGGCAGCGTCAATGTTGGCCCCCAGGAAGATAAACTCCCAGTTATATTTCTTTTGCTGATGCTTTATAAGCTCCTTAACTTTTTCATAAGTAAACTCCCGGCTGGCATTTTCCAATCCGTCTGTTGTAATAACAAAGATTACTTTACCCGGCTTTTTTTGCTCATTTGTTCTTGCCAGCCTGTAACCTACATCGAGTATGGTTCTTCCCACCGCATCCAGCAGAGCGGTAGACCCTCTGACATAATATTCATTCTCCGTTAGCACTGCCTTTTCCGCTTTGATGCCATTCCACAACATTTCGTACCTGTCATCAAAAAGTATTGCTGAAACAATGATATTACCCTCTAACTGCCGCTGCTTCTCAATGAAAGCATTAAATCCCCCAATGGTATCAGTTTCAAGCCCTCCCATGGAACCGCTCCTGTCCAGCAGGAAAATAATTTCCGTTAAGTTAGTATCCATAATTACCATCCTTTCATTTTAATTCATGTTATAATAATAGCTGAATTCAACCATGACCTGGTCGCCTGGCTAGCGACATTTTGGAGGTAATCCGGATATGCTTAATAAAAAAATGCTGACAGCATTACAGGAGTACGTTGACAATCACCTGGAATGTTCTAACTTTGTCCGTTGCGAGACTCCGCTGTATACAGAAAAAGAAATTTCTGAGAACATACCACAGAACGAACTGGATGATTTTATCAAAACCACACGTCAGCCAACATTTAACCAGGTGTTGTTCAGTTTCATTGATAAAACCGGCGCCAGAGACACAGAAGTTTACAAAAAAGCCGGGCTTGACCGCAGACACTTTTCCAAAATACGCTCCAACCCGGAGTACCGCCCGGGTAAAAATTCTGTTATCTCCCTGGCCATGGCATTGGAACTAAATAAAAAAGAAGCTGACAAGCTCCTCAGTGCTGCCGGCTATTCTCTGTCTGAGAGCGACACTTTTGATTTGGTAATCCAATTCTGCCTGGAAAAAAGGATTTATGACCTACATAGTATAAATCAGGCTTTAGACTATTTTAGCCTAAAGCCTTTAGCAGGAGCTTTGGAATAGTAGAAAGGATACTTTAATAGTGAAGACATTCTTAACCTGGCTGAAAAAAAGAGCAGTGCAAACAACAGAATATGACAGCCACTTTTGGCTTGTAACAGCTAAAGGTTTATGGATAGCGGCAGGCCTGGCAGTAATCATAGCAGGACTGGGGAACCCCACCGGTTTGGGGCTAATCCCTGATCTAATCATCTATTTCACCCTACATATTATTGGTTTCTTTTTGTTAACCAGAGTGACGGCCTTTTTGCTCTCACTTATGCATTTACCGGTTCCACGTTTATTTGTAAGTAGTTTGCTGTGTACAGGTTTCTTAACTTACTATATTTTATATCTTGATAAGCTGGGAATTCTGTTCTCCGCCATAATTGGGGTTACCTATGCCGTGGCGGGATTTCTGCTGGGACTGTTTATTTTTTTTCTCACCAGCAGAAAAATAAGCTTAAAACAAAAAACAGCTTTTGTTATGCTCCCTGTGGCCTTTTATCTAATCTTCCTTTTCTGGCCCCCAGGTGGTGATACCGCGCATCCCGGGTTTTCCCCCGATGCCGGCCAGATTGTCCCCCTGTCGGGTAACAGTCCGGCCACACCAGGAGGATATCCATATCACTATTTTACCTACGGTAGCGGTGGGGACAAACACCGTCCGGAGTTTAATTCAGGTGCAGAACTGCTGTCCACCTCTGTGGATGCATCCCATTATATTGATGAGTGGCCCTGGGTACGGAACTTTTTCTGGGGATTTGATGAAACCAGCATTCCTTTAAACGGCCGCGTATGGATGCCAGAGGGCGAAGGGCCATTTCCCCTGGTTCTAATTGTGCACGGAAACCACAGAATGGAGCATTTTTCCGATGACGGCTATGGCTACCTGGGGAAACTCTTGGCCAGTCGGGGCTTTATTGCCATTTCTGTGGACCAGAACTTTTTAAACTATTCAGGCTGGTCGGGCATCCCTAAAGAGGACATGAAACTGCGGGCCTGGATACTGATGCAGCACCTATTACAAATTGAAGATTTTCAGAGAATGCCGGATACACCCTTTTACCGGCAGGTTGATCTGCAAAATATTGCTTTGATCGGCCATTCCAGAGGAGGCCAGGCGGCGGCCATGGTGGCAGACTACACGACCTGGTTTACTGATGACCCCACCGTTTCAGGCATGGAAGACCTGGGAATCCAGGCAGTGGTGGGGATAGCCCCCACCGATCGCCGGATTAACGGCCGCGCTGCTAATTTAAATGATACCTTCTACCTTGTTTTGCACGGAGCTCAAGACGGTGATGTAAATTCTTTTGTGGGTGACCGCCAATATGCCCGCACTGATTTTGAACAGGGCTCCCGGAGGTTTAAAGCCTCCGTCTATATCGGGGAAGCTAACCACAGCCAGTTTAACAGCGACTGGGGCCGAATGGACAGCTCACCTCCCCGCGGGTTATTTCTTAATCTAAGAGATATTATGGAACCCCAGGAACAGCAAAAGGTAACCCAAGTCTACATTGCCGCATTTTTGGAAACTGCCCTCCGTGGCAACCAGCAGTTTATCCCCTTATTCAAAGACTATCGCTTTGGCGCAAACTGGCTTCCTGATGCTAAATATATAAGCAGGTTTGCCGACGGGCAGATTGTGCCCATGACGGAGTTTGAAAGAAACAGTGATCAGACCGCATTTGAATACGATGTGGAAGTGGAAGCTGAGGGGTTCTCACTATGGGAAATCCAAGAAGCCCTGGACCGACGTCGTAGAAATAAAGGTTTTTATGGTGTTACTCTGGCCTGGGAGGATGAAGGTCGCTATAGTACAATTCTAACCGATGCTTACCGCGCACAACTGTCTGGCCAGCCCCAGAGCGTGATTGTCTCCATGGCTAATCTGGAAAGGGAGATAGCAAAGGACTACACCTTCCCCCTCTTTGCCCCTGTCATTGAAGTTGAACTGCAAACCACAGACAATATTGCCGTGCGCCTTCCCCTTGATCAATTCATGCCATTTGCAGAGCAAATTTATATTCAATACGGGAAAATGAGCTGGTTTGACAGCTTGATGAGAAGTGGCAAATACGAGGAAGCAGCGGAACCGGTGTTCCAGACTTATGAGCTTCCGTTGCAGGTTTTTAAAGAGCAAAACCCTGATTTACAGGCCGAAAAAATTGCCAGTGTTACCCTGCATTTCTCCTCCGGCCCCGGCAAGGTTATGATAGACTCTTTAGGATTCTCTCTAAAATAGTAACAGGTGGTGGAGCTAGCGTTAGCTCTACCACCTGTTTGTTTTAGGTTAGCTTTTGTGCAGTTTTAGTCTGGAGCAACTCCCTTTCTTCCTGTCTTTGGTGCTCATCCATCTCCCGGCGTATTTCCCGGTTTATTAACACCGACAAAAGGAGAGTCATCACCACAGTAAGCCCGTCAGCCAACGGCTGAGCATAAATTACCCCATCAAGGCCAATATAGCGGGGAAGTAATATTACAAAGGGAATTAATAACAGTCCTTGACGGGATACGGAAAGTATCCCTGCAGGGACGGCTTTTCCCAAAGCCTGGAATAAAGAAAAGTAGACAAGCTGGAAACCCAGTAGCGGAAAGGGGATACTATAGGCCATTAGCGCATGGGAACCAATCTGCAGAACTTGGGGATCATTGCTAAACCAGGAGATAACAAGTTCTGAAAAAAGTATCAACAAAACTGCCAACCCCACAGTAAAGCCTGTGGTAACTTTAACGGAGAAGCGAATGGCTTCCGTCAGACGCTCAAACTTCTTGGCTCCATAACTAAAGCCGGCAAAGGGCTGAAATCCCTGACCATATCCAAATACCGCAAACATCCCCAAAGACATCACCCGCTTCACAATTCCCAAGGCCGCCACAGCTGAATCCCCGTAGGGCATGGCAGCGGTGTTAATCATAGCCATAGCCACGCTATTTAAGCACTGGGTCAAAAACATGGGAAAACCTACTTTGATAATCTGCGTCACTATCACTTTGGAGGGCTTAAACATTGCAACAGAAAGCCTGATATAGCTTCGTCCGGAATAAAAGTACCACAATTGGTAACCCACCGCCACTACCTGGCTAAGTACGGTGGCCACCGATGCTCCCAGCACCCCCATATTAAATGTAAAAATTAAGAGCGGATCTAAAATAATATTTAGCACTGCTCCCATTACCAATGCAGTCATACTGGCATGGGCACTGCCTTCAGCCCGCAGAATATTATTTAAAGTCATTTTCAGCATAATAATGGGCGAACCAATTACCAGTGCCTGCGCATAAGCCACAGCATGTGGCAAAATGGTCTCGGTGGCGCCAAACATGCCCAATAACGGCTCCAACCAGTATTGTCCCAAAACAGCAAAAATCACACCCATCAGCATTACCATACCAACAGCGGTGGCAGCGGTGTGCTCCGCCTCCTCTTTATTATCACGGCCAAGTGAGCGGGAGATATATGACGCGGCACCCATACCCACAGCAATGCCGATGGCGGCAATCAATATAAAAAACGGGAACACCACCGACACAGCTCCGATGGCACTGGTGCTGATGCGGCCCACAAAAATAGTATCTGCGATATTATAGACTCCATTTACTACCATTCCGATAATGGAGGGAATAGCCAGGGCCAGAAGAGTTTTTTGTACATTACCTTCCCTAAGCATGGCAGTTCGTTTATCCGGTACTGTCACAATTACACCTCTTTTATCCACTGCACATAACTCAGTTAAATATCAACCATTCTTCTGTCAAAGGATTATGCGCATACCTTCAGTTTAAAGCGGAAAACATTAATAAGACCTTATAAAACCCAGCTTACTTTACTGGCAAAAAGGAAATCTGCCAATTTTGGCTGAAGTTTAAATATAGCAATTAAGGAAAGGGTGAACTACATGGAACTACTGGAGCTTGCGCAAAAGCGATATTCTGTCCGCAAGTTTGACTCCAAGCCGGTAGAAAAGGAAAAAGTGAAAAGCATTTTGGAGTTTGGCCGACTGGCTCCCACAGCAAAGAATTTGCAACCTCACAAGCTGCTGGTTCTGCAGGAAAAAGACAGCCTGGCCAAACTGGATAAGTCGGCCAAAGTCTATGGCGCCCCTTTGGCCATTGTTACCTGCGCCGACCTGCAGCAGTCCTGGAAGCGTCCTTTTGATAACATGGACAGTGCAGACATCGATGTCAGTATTGTTACCACCTACATGATGCTGGAAGCAACACGCCTGGATTTGGGCACCCTTTGGGTCTGCTACTTTAATCCGGAAGTTTTGCGTAATGAATTTAACCTGCCGGAACACATTGTTCCTGTTAATGTACTGGGCATCGGCTATGCGGCAAGCGACGCTCCCCCCAGTCCGGGACAGGGCAAACGCAAGCCCTTGGAGGAAACAGTCAGCTTCGAAACTCACAACTGGATGTAAGAACAAAACCGTTGGGTCATCTTAAACCCAACGGTTTTCTTATTTTTTTAAGATAAGCTTCTTTCCCCGAGTCTGTACAGACGTAATTTCCAAGACCTTCAAAGTCCTGATCTTATCTTATTTCTTTCTGCCCACGCACATATCCTTTCCACTATTCTTTTTTGTCCCATGCTTGCCTGTTCGTTTACTAAATTTACTGGGCTGATGTTGCCTGTTTTGGGATGATACTGACTTTTTGTCCTGGCGTTCCGGTTGAATTCTACGCTGCTTCTCACTATTCTTTGGCGCATTTAAGTTATCAATAGAGTAGCCCAGGCCTTTTTCTATTGCCTGAAGCATCGGGCTGTCTTTGGGCGCCACAAGTGTGAGGGCCAGGCCCTTTTCTCCCGCCCGACCGGTGCGGCCGATGCGGTGAATGTAGCTCTCCAAGTCTTGAGGGATGTCATAATTGAACACATGGGTAATCCCTTCCACGTCCAAACCCCTTGCCGCTACATCCGTTGCCACCAGAAGTTGTATATGTGCTTGGCGAAAACGTTTCATGACCTGCTCGCGCTTAGCCTGCGACAGGTCTCCGTGTAATTCATCTGCAGAATAGCCATGCTCAAGCAGTGCTTGGTTTAGTTTGGCAGCCCTTCTTTTTGTCCGGCAAAAAATTAACGCCAGAAACGGACGATACTGATCTATCAACTTAAATAAAGTATCCTGCTTTGCCCGGTCTGTGGTAGACACCACCAGCTGGCTTATTTCATCCAAAGTAACTTTTTTACTCTCTATTTTAATATCCACCGGAGTCTTCATGTAACGCTTGGCCAGATTGCGGATGCTGCCTGGCATGGTGGCTGAAAAGAGCATGGTTTGGCGCTTTGGGGAGGTTTGCCCGATGATTTGGTCAACTTCCGGTAAAAATCCCATGTGCAGCATCTGGTCTGCTTCATCGAGAACTAACATTTGCACACCGCTAAAGCTAATAGTCCCCCGCCGCATATGATCTAATATCCTTCCCGGAGTTCCCACCACGATATGAATTGCACCTTTTAGCTTCTTAATCTGCCGCTCCACATCCTGTCCACCATATACTGCCAATGAATTTGCACCAACTGTACTTGCTAACTTGTTTAGTTCAGCTGTAATCTGCAGAGCAAGCTCTCGGGTGGGAGTAATAATCAGCGCCTGGATAAATGGTTTATCTACCTTAACTTTCTCCAAAATGGGCAGCAAAAAAGCCAGGGTCTTTCCCGTGCCGGTTTGGGCTTGAGCCACAATATCCTTACCAGACAGTAAAGCCGGGATTGCCTGCGTCTGCACAGGGGTTGGCACGCTAATTCCTAACTCTGCCAATGTTTTATGTAATTCTCCTCTTATTCCTAATGAAGCAAAATCTTTGGTCATGTAAGCTACCTCTTTCTTCTTAAATCTAATCTTTAGTATGCCAGAACGAACCAATATTAGACAACTCCAAAAGTGGGAAAAAAGAAAGCTGCGTAACGCCCACACGTTTCGCAGCTTCAGGATGTTTTTAACTAAACGGCAGTCCGTTCCAAATACTCATCATAGCTAACACGCAAATCCACAATTCCCGAAGGTGTAAATTCCATGATGCGGGTAGCAATGGTTTGGACAAATTGACGGTCATGGGAGGTAAAAATGATGTTGCCGTTAAAATCCCGCAGACCGTTGTTTAATGCTGTGATTGACTCTAAATCCAAATGGTTTGTAGGTTGGTCTAACAGCAAGACATTGGCATGACAAAGCATCATTTTAGCCAGCATGCAGCGTACCCGCTCTCCACCGGAAAGGACCTTCAGTGATTTAAGGGCCTCTTCCCCGGAAAAGAGCATTTTGCCAAGAAACCCTCTGACATAAGAATCAGCTTTATCTGTAGAAAACTGACGCAACCAATCCACCAAATTCAGCTCTTCGTCCTGAAAATAGGGAGAACTATCTTTGGGGAAATGGGCGTTTGTTACAGTCACACCCCATTTATAGTGGCCGCTGTCTGGCTCCATTTCACCGCTTAGTATTTTAAGAAGTGTGGTATAGGCCACCTCATTGGTGCCAACCAGAGCAATCTTATCCTCTTTGGCCATGGTAAAGCTAACATTGTCCAGGACTTTTTCCCCGTCAATGGTCTTACATAAATCCACCACAGTAAGGATATCGTTACCCACTTCCCGCTCCGGCTTAAACGCCACATAGGGGTACTTACGGCTGGAGGGTTCAATATCATCCAAATCGATCTTTTCCAGCATTTTCTTACGGGAGGTGGCTTGCTTGGATTTGGAAGCATTGGCACTAAAGCGGGCCACAAACTCCTGCAGCTGCTTTACCTTCTCTTCTTTTTTCTTGTTCTGGTCACGCATCATCTGCAGTGCTAACTGGACTCATACCAGAAATCATAGTTGCCCACATAGAGCTTGATTTTGCCGAAATCCACATCGGCCATGTGAGTGCAGATTTTATTAACAAAGTGACGATCGTGAGTCACCACAATAACGATACCCTGAAAAGCAATCAAAAACTCTTCCAGCCAGGTAATGGACTTAAAATCCAGATGGTTTGTAGGTTCGTCTAGAATGAGAATGCCAGGGTTACCAAAGAGTGCCTGAGCCAGCAGTACTTTCACCTTTTCTGCCCCTTGTAACTCAGACATAAGCTTATCGTGTAAATCAGTCCCAATACCCAATCCTTGCAGCAAAGTGGAAGCTTCTGATTCCGCTTCCCAGCCGTTCATTTCAGCAAACTCCGACTCAAGTTCTGCCACTTTCATTCCGTCATCATCACTGAAATCCGGCTTACTGTAGAGCTCTTCCTTCTCTTTTATAATTTCATGCAGTCGTTGGTTACCCATAATAACCGTATCCAGTACCACACACTGATCGTATTGGTAATGGTCCTGTTTTAAAATGGACATCCGTATCCCACTTGCTATTACCACTTCACCACTATCCGGTTCAATTTCACCGGCCAGGATCTTTAGAAAAGTACTCTTTCCCGCTCCGTTTGCCCCAATAACTCCATAACAATTGCCAGGGGTAAACTTTAAGTTCACATCTTCAAAGAGCTTGCGCTCGCCAAAGCGCAATCCAATATTACTAACTGTTATCACGTTGTCCCGCCTTTATTGAAAGTTTTGCACAAACGCACATTTAAGTATTGTAACACAAACAAACCCCCTTGCACAGTACAAAATCCGCACAAGGGGGTTATAACCGGGGCCTCGCTTATGTACTAACCTGTTATAGGCAATACATACAGCAAGATAGAGAGAAAATGGCACACACTGCCGCCAATCACAAATAAGTGAAAAATGGCATGGTTGTATGGAATCCTTTTAAACAGATAAAAAATGGCGCCGGCAGAATAGAGAATACCACCGCTTACCAACCATCTAATACCCTGGCCAGAAAGGTTTGCAAGTAACGGATTAAAAGCCACCACAATTGCCCAACCCATCAAAACATAGGTCAATGTTGAGATAACTTTGAACCTCTTCACAAAAAACACCTTAAGTATTATTCCCACTATGGCCAGGCCCCAGATAAAGCCGAAGATGGTCCAACCCAGAGGACCACGCAAAGCTATCAGCGTAAACGGAGTGTAAGTGCCTGCAATGAGCAGATATATTGCGGAATGGTCCATGACTTTAAAGATTGCCTTGAGCTTCTGGTTTGTAAAGCTGTGATAGAGTGTTGAAAACAGGTAGAGAACGATTAGCGTAGTTCCATAAACGCTAAATGTTACGATATGCCACACACTCCCCCTTAGTGCTGCAAATACAACCAGCACTGCAAGTGCGGCAATGGCAAGTACTGTACCTATTCCGTGTGTTATGGCATTGGCCATTTCTTCAGCAGGACTATAATTACCTGTGTTTTCCACTTTCTTTCCCCTTTCAGATAATCGTTTCTATAAATTAATCAGACCGAGAGCTCCCATAGATACAATGATGCCACTGAACCGCAGGGGGAGCATCTTTTTTTGCTACAACTTATTCTACCATACATACTTTAGATGCAACCAGACCAGCGACTACAGAATTTCTAAGGGTCATAAGTTAAATCCCAGCGGTTGCGCTGGCAGGAGCTGTTTTCCAGTTTAGTATAAATATAAGCAGCTTTGAAACATTTCAGGCAGTTGAACCCATGATTCACCTTGTAATGTGGGTGATAATTTTAACCACCGCTCTCCCTGCATTAGGATACTTCCTGATAACCAATTACATCTTAAGCAACCGACTGAATCTGGAGTAGAACAAATAACTCCCTCATTAATCTGAGGGAGTTATTTTGAATTAATCCAAAAGATGCATAAAGGGATTAAGTTATCAGCACACCGGTCATGGTGACTTTTTTATTTTCGTCACACACTATCACTTTCTCTGCATTGTTTATAATAGTTGTCAATTGTATTTTGCCATCCCACAGGGTAGCAAGGTGTTTTAAGGTTTCATAGGCGTATCTTAGTTCCAATTCCCTGCCGTCAAAATCATGATTCAATTTCAGGGTGCGGTCCCGCTGCGACATTTCCACAACCTGAATAGAGGGCATTGAAGACATCCCCACACTATTGGCAATGGTATCTCTAATGGATTTCCATCCTTTATCGTCAGCAATTTCCTCAATAATATAGAAGCTTCCTTTTTTGGCGTACTCAAATAAATTCAGTTCCCGGCAAATTTCTTCGGTTAGATATTTGCGGATAAAGGATGCATCCCGCTCCATACCACGGACTTCAAAAATTTTATCCCGCCCATATCTTTTTTCAATATCTTCAAATATTTTAAAGCCTACGTAGTATGGATTAAGACTACCATAGAAAGGCCGGATAACCTGGTTATGCCGGTTCAGAAATTCTATGTGCAGCTGTTGAGGTAGTTCCAATTGATTTAAAATCCTGTAATGCCAGAAACTTGCCCAGCCTTCATTCATAATTTTTGTCTCGATTTGCGGAATGAAATAGTTTGTTTCTTTTCTTACAATTTGTAAAATATCCTTTTCCCAGTCTTCCAGGCGGCCATAATCAATGAGAAACTGGACGAGATCATCGGTTGGTTGCAGCGGAATACGGTTCATATCGGGGTAGGAAATTTCTTTTTTTTGCTCCAGCGGACTGTTTATTTTGATGTCTTCATAGTACTGCTGGAGCATTCTGTCTTTTTTTTCCGCATCTGAAAGAGGTTTTTCCCCCACCACCCTGCTTATCTGAAACCTTAATGCATGAGCAGCGTCCAGAATACGTTCAACCTTCTCATAGCCAATACTGGGATCCTGTATATAACTCCTGATTCTGTCGGCATGATTTTTAAACATTTCCACTGTTATCTCAGCCCGGGTACCCTGGGCGAATAATCTGTTATTTTTGAAAAAATCATTATGTCCATAAACATGGGCAATGGTCAAAATTTGCAAAAGGAGTGTATTATCTTTCATAAGATAAGCGATGCAGGGATTTGAGTTAATAACCATTTCGTAGGGCAAGCCAACTAAATTATATCTGTAGAGTGTTTTCTTTTTTTCATATACTTTTCCGTAGCTCCAATGCGAATAATGGGCCGGCATACCTACGTAAGCTTCATAACAAAGCATATCCTCATAGCTGCAGATTTCAAATTCCTGCTCATAATAATCCAGGCCCTCTTGGCGGGCAATAGCTTCAATCTTATCATTCCATTGCTCCAGTTGTTGAAGGGTATATTCTCCCATATGATTTATTACTCCATTAGCGCTCGCTCTTTGGCTAATAACTTGCGAAGCGCAGGAATAATATCCTCCTTCTTTGACATGGTAACAATCGTAAAGTTGGGATAATCTATTTTAGTAGCAAACTGCGTTTTTATCGTACTGAAGCGCTGCATAATCTCTCCATAACCAAACAGATTACAGATGCTACACAGTTTTTTGGCCATCTCCACTGCCTTGGCATCATCTTCCTGCCAATTATCACCGTCACTGCAATGGAAAGCATAAATGTTCCAGATGGACGGGTCGTATCTTTCTTCAATTATTTCCAGAGCTTTTTCATAACCGCTGCTTATGTACGTTCCGCCCGATTCCCCTTTATGGAAGAAATCATCTTCTGAAACTTCCTTGCCAACCGTTGTATGGGCAACAAAGACGATCTCAACATTAACATACTTGGTTCTTATAAACTGATAAAGAAGAAAATAAAAGCTGCGGGCCAAATACTTTTTTGTACTGTACATGGAGCCGGAAGTATCCATGATACAGATCACCACTGCGTTTGACTCCCGTCGTATTTCCGGGCGTAGTCGATAGTATCTTAAATCGTCTTCTTTAAAGGGAAAACGCTCCGTTTCTTCCTCAGGTTCCGGCACTGAAGGTTTAGGCTTACCCCTTTGCGATGCCTTCTTTCTTTTTATCTTCTCAATGACCGACCTCTTTTTGGCCAGTCGCGGGGGAATCCCCTTTCTCTGATAACCCAGCTTCTTGAATATTTTTTCCGATTCAAGTTCACTGAATTTCTTTCTCTCCATAAAAGGCAGATCCAAATCCTCAAACAGGTAATTCATCAGTTCCTCGATGGTAATTTCTGTTTCGTAGATATCCTCACCTTCGGAATTACCTGCTTCGCCGTGGCCCTGGCCCTCATCCACCTGATCCTGACCTATCTTATCGCCCCTTTTTTCATCGCCTTTTCCCGTCCCTACACCGGGTTTGTTTCTCCCGTAGATAAATTGGTATTCTTTTAGGCCGCGAATGGGAATCTTAATTTTTTTGTTTTTGCTTTGGCCGATGATGCTCTCCTCGGCAACAATATCTTTAATATTGCGCTTAATGGCATCTTCCACCAGTTCCTGATGCCTTCTTCTGTCTTCTCCAGAGCGGTCCCGCCCCCTGTTGTCAAACTCTCTGAAAATGGCCATGTTTATCACCACCATTTAGCATGTGTTTAATCCTTCCACAGATTATTGGCAGCATATTTCAGAATTACATTACAGCAATGTTCGCAGTAACCGTTCTTTTTCATTTCTTCCACCATTGCGCCGTACTTTACATTCTGCTCCTTATCCCTTACTTTGGAGCGGGTTATTACACGGCTCAATTCCTTAACAGATGTGGTTAACTTTTTCTCGATGGCTTCTTTTAGAGGCTCATAGCTTTCATAATCTATTTTCCCGCCGCCGCGCATTACAAAAAACATATAGGATGTTATGTCCTGACGAAAACCGCCGGCAGCAGACTGGGTGATATTAATCTGTTCTTCGATGGACCTCATAAACGACTCATCGGGTTCCAGTTCCTCACCGGTATTACTGTCTTTGATTTTTGTTTTGTTTACATAGGCTTCGGCATGATCCAGATAATTGTTAAATAACTCTTCCGCCTGTTCCCTGTATCCATGGATAAAGGCCTTGGTTACTTCTTTTTCCAGAATATTATGGTATTCTTTTTTAATTGTATCCTGTAAAAAATTCAGATACCTTTTCTTATCCGCATCCCCAATGGTTAGTTCTTTAACCGATTTAACAAGGGTCTCTAAGACAGAGATGGGATTGATGCAACCATGCTCGGATTCAGTCATGGCAGAATCCAGCGCTTTCATAATAAAACGGGTGGAGATGCCGGACATCCCTTCACGTTGTGCTTCCTCACGTAATTCTAAAATATCAACTTTTTTTGTTGCGCCCTTCTCAACAATTTCTTCTCCGTTGTAGATCTTCAGTTTTGTTAAAGGATCGACTTTAGGTGAAGGCGTCAGGCGGGTAAGGATTGCAAACATAGAAGCAACTTGAATGGTATGCGGGGCAATATGTGTTTTAAACTGACTCTTGTTGATAATTTTATTGTAGATTTTTATTTCTTCATTTAGCTCCAAACAGTAGGGCACTTCTATTTTAACGATTCTGTCCAGTATAGCCTCGTTGGTATGGTCAGCTTTAAACTTGTTCCATTCCGCCTCATTGGAGTGGGCCAGAATAATACCGTCAAAATAGATCATGGAGCCCTTGCCTGGAGCAGGGACAGACTTCTCCTGTGTGGCGGTAATCATTGTGTGAAGATATTCCACTTCATTCTTAAAGACCTCAATAAATTCCACAATCCCTCTGTTGCCCACATTAAAAGCGCCATTTAAAGATAACACTCTGGGGTCATCTTCAGAATATAAATCTATCTTGGATATATCTACCGAGCCGATTAAAACAGAGGTGTCCTGGTTATTGGGATCAACGGGGGGGACAACTCCTACTCCTTTTCTGGAACGGATGCTGAAATCTACCGTTTCTACAGGAAAATGTTCGTATTCGTTATTGTATTCCTCTTTTAGTCGATACCTGCATACCGGGCATAAATCGCCTTCTATTTGTACTTGTAAAAGCTCTTCAAATTCCGCTCGCAGATGTTTGGGTATTAAATGGAGTGGTTCTTCCCTCATGGGACATCCCTTAAGGGCATAAATGGGCGGGCTTATCTCCAAAGCTTTCTTTAAGGCCTCCATAATGGAAGATTTCCCAGCCCCTACAGGACCCACCAGATAGAGGACCTGACGTGCTTCCTCTCCTCTCATTGCCGCAGCATGAAAATAACTGACGATTTTCATCAATGTTTTATCGATACCAAAAAACTCATCTTTAAAGAAATTGTACTTCTTCAGTACTGTGTGGCCATAGATTCTTCTTAGCCGGGGATGGTCTTCCGTGTTAACAACCTCTACCCCCCGATTGACAATCAATTCATGCATCCGCTGATGTGCCAGCATACAAAGGGACTTATCGGCCTGGAGAAGCGCCAGGTAATCCAGAAGCGTCCCTTCAAACATTTCTTTCTTTCTTTCCTGCCGGTCTTTATTAATGAGGTCTTCAAGCTGTGTCATTTTGTATACCACCTCACAATAATTGAATATACCTCTTACTCCGGAAACAAGCCACCATGCCCAGCTTAACAACAAGAAAATAATAAATCTCACAATTACAGTAGGTTTAGCTAAACATTACCAACATTTGGGTACTTTTTATTCTCCAGATAACGCGTGAGTTTGTACTCTAAATATATGAAGCACATCTGTTTTTATAACCGACAGGTTCACAACAGACATTAAAAGACCGCCGGTCAAGAATAATAGACCGGCGGCTAAAAATTGATCAGGTCCCGCAAAATGTTCGGTATGGACGTCCTGAAGGTTCAGGCAGTGTTGTGTACTCAGCCTGTTGAGGGGAGTGGGCATAGGGGTTTGACAAAACAGCCAATAGTCTCTCCATGACGCTATAATCCTCTTTCTGAACTGCTGCCTGCAGAGCTTCTTCAACCCGATGGTTACGGGGGATTATGGCCGGATTGGACTTTCGCATCAATTGCCGGGAGGATTCTTTTGAATCCTCCTGCCTTTCCAGTCTGGCCTGCCATAGCTTGCGCCACTCTGCAAATTCTGTGCTGTCATACAAATCCGTATCCTCAAACACATCTAAGGTTAAAGCCCGGAAGGTATTTGTATAGTCGGCACCATACTTCTCCATTAAATCGAGTAGCTCTTCAATCAGGGATTCATCACCCTGCTCTTCATTGAATATTCCCAGTTTCGCTCTCATTCCCGCCAGCCAATTGCAACGATATAACTCAGAATAACCTGAAACAACTTCCTGGGCCAGTTTGACGGCCCGGTCCTGGTTCTCATGCAAAAGCGGCAACAGAGTTTCCGCAAACCTGGCCAGATTCCACCCGCCAATACTGGGTTGATTACCATAAGCATAGCGGCCGTGGGCGTCAATGGAACTGAACACAGTTGCCGGGTCATAAGTATCCATGAAGGCGCAGGGCCCATAATCAATGGTTTCACCACTAAGAGCCATATTGTCGGTGTTCATTACTCCGTGAATAAAGCCGGCCAACTGCCATTTAGCAATCAGAGAAGCCTGACGTTTCACCACTTCCTGAAGTAAAAACAGATAGCGATTAGGGGCATCATCATAACCGGGAAAGTGCCTCTGCAACGTATAATCAGCCAGAGACCGGAGATCTTCAGTAGAACCCCATTCTGAAACGTATTGAAAGGTACCAACACGGAGATGGCTGGAAGCCACACGGGTCAGAATTGCACCGGGCAGCTCTGTTTCGCGGGATACCGGCTCTCCGGTGGTCACCACCGCCAGGCTGCGGGTTGTAGGAATACCAAGCCCGTGCATTGCTTCGCTGATGATATATTCGCGCAGCATCGGTCCCAGAGTCGCACGACCATCTCCCAAGCGGGAGTATGGTGTTCTGCCTGAACCCTTAAGCTGGATATCGAACCGTTCTCCTGCAGGGGTAATTTGCTCACCAAGCAAAATAGCACGACCATCTCCTAACATGGTAAAATGGCCGAATTGGTGACCAGCATAGGCCTGGGCAAGAGGCAAAGCTCCTTCAGGAATGCGATTTCCCGCAAAAACCGCTATGCCCTCATCTTTTTGCAGCTCCACAGCATTCAACCCCAAAGCTTTTGCCAGCTCTTTATTAAGGATAATAAGTTTTGGTGAGGGTACAGGGATTGGGTTAAGGATGGAAAATAATGATTCCGACAGCCGGGCAAAGCTGTTATCAAAATTCCATCCTGCTTTTTCTTGTGTCATAGTGTCTCCTTCCTAAAAAACTATTTCAATTTTAGTTTAAACATATACAAAAACAAAAATCATGAAGTTTTTCTTATTTTAATCATTTAAAAAACCACAAAGTCAATGACCGACCTTATGGTTTAGATAGAAATTATAAAGTTTACAGGCTATACATTTATAAAAGCGCACATCAATGCTTGTCAATGTATTTCTGTAATTTGTCATGCCAGACAGCAGGTTCATAGCTTTCTGCAACAGTTTCCTGTCCAAAGAGCAAATCAATAATATGCCGTGGCATTTTGCCGCCAATCTGCATTGCGTTGATGCAGGATACGCAATAAACTACCACATTTTCAGCAGGCATTTCGTTGGCGCGTTTTTTCATTTGTTCTTTGACCTTATCAATAGGCAAAGAACCATAAAAACTATCTCCACAGCAAATAGAATTAATAGCTGTTTTTTCAGGTTCTATAGTCTCAATGTTCATCTTTTGCAAGAGCTTTCTAATGATAGAATGGGTTTTCTTCTCAGCTCGGGTAGAACAGGCATCGTGAATAGTCATTTTTGCCCCTTTATAATCAGGGAATGGAAATGTTTTGCTCTCCGCCAGGATTTCCCATAATGAGATGGTGGAAATGCCGCCATGCTCTTTCTTATATCTGCTTTGACAACCCGGGCATGTGTTAATAACCGTGGTGCCGGGTTCCAGATTAGAGGCATGTCTGCAACAAATCAGGTGTTCAGGGGTGTCTCCCAGAGTTTCATATATATATCTTAATGCTTTTTTGGCAAGCTCAGGCTTATAAAGTACAAGAGCACAGCCGGGGGCAAAAACTTGCTTCATTACAACCACTCCTACAATTATCTACTAACAAGTATCTTATAAGAAATATAATCAGATTTCCACCTCAATTTTTTTAAAACACAAAAAAAAGACCAGGACGACAAACGCCCAAGCCTTTTACAGATGTTTACCGCATCCTTAACATTTGTCGGACTTGAATGTTCCACAGAAGGTCATGTCAGGACCACAGTCTTCGGTTCCGTTCTTGGCCACCTTTACCTGTTCAGCAGTACAGTTCATGTCCTGCCAATAATTACAATCCTTGACTTCGCACATAATTTTTTTGTCAGTCATGTGTTGTTCACCTCCTTGTCCACTATGATAGACTATATTTTCTCTATAGACATTAATATTTTCATACAGTTTTTTTTACTGACTTACTGATGAACGCGAATATTTACTTGTCTATTTTCAGAAGATAAAGTAAAGGAGGGATTTGTTTTGACTCAAACTATAGGTCAAATCATGACTAAAAATGTTGTTTCCGTTTCTTCTCAGCAAACTGTGCAGGAAGCTGCTCAATTAATGAAACAGCACAATATTGGCGTTATTCCTGTTGTGGATAATGGGCAGCTAAAAGGGATTGTTACCGACCGTGACATCACCATCCGGTCCACAGCCGGTGGAGTAAATGCAAATACACCGGTGTCTCAATGTATGTCCACCGATGTAAAGTTTGCAACTTCCAACATGGATGTTCACGAAGTGGCAAACTTAATGTCCCAGCATCAGATTCGCCGTTTACCGGTAGTTGAGAACAACCAGCTGGTAGGCATGGTGGCAATAGGCGACCTGGCCGAAGAAAGTATTTACAAAAACGAAGCCGGAGAAGCATTAAGTAATATCTCCACTCCGGCTAAGCCGGAGCAGCTGGAGCAATAGCTAACCAGCAGGCAGTTTAATCTAACAAATATTTAAGGTAGTGTGCGAGCACACTACCTTTTCCATGAAACAAGCCAACGAGAGAGCCTTTCCGCTCACCGTTGGCTTGTTTTCCATGCTTTTAGGAGATTTCTGTTTACTCTAGCCTAGTTACATATTTTTCAACTTATTGCTGACCAGAAGATAAAATGCAAAGCCAAAAACAGAAGCGTTAACAAGAGCTCCGACCATGAAAGTAGAGCCGAAAAACTCTAAGGCGCTTGATATTCTATCCTGAAGATTGCCCAACTGCAAAATAGTGGTGTACTGATCGATGATAAACTCCCCTATGTTTTCACTCCCTGCAATTGGAGACAGGATTAATCCTCCAATCACCAGGTTTAAAGCATACATAAAAGGAATTACAGGCCCGGTGATAATGCTGGTACCAGTTGCACTGGTACGATTTACTCTGAAAAGAACCGCAAGCAAATAAGCAAAAACGAAGCCAAACCCCATAGTAGGAAAAAAGTTTATCCCTACGCCCAGAGAACACCCCAGGGCAACTTTTTGAGGCTTGTCCTGCTTAATCTGTTTCTGTATTATGTCATAAAACCGCTTTTTAATTTTTTCCCAGCGAGAAGTTTTCTTTTGGGCCAAAGGTTTATTCCTCCTAATCTACTACTACTGTTAATTTTACAGCAAACCATAACCTACGACAATATGGGTAGGACCATCCGTTTTATGGCAGAGGAATATTTAGGCGTTAGTAACATAAGAGACCGCCGGAAAGATATGACCGGCGGTCTCTTAATTGGGTTAAAACCCTGCTAAAAAAGCGGCATATTCAAAGAGTGTGGTTGTCACTTTATAATACATCTGTTCATCATTTAGGGCATAAACAGGGTATTTATGATCTTGGAGCTTATTTACCTCTAAAACCCACACTTTTTGATTTTCGTCAACAATAACGTCTACCCCCAGATCACCATAGTTACCACAGCAAAGATCCAGCTTTTCACAGATGAGGGTACAAGCCTGAATTATTTCCTGCTCTTTTATAAAAGCGTCTCTCTCATTATATTTGAACACAGTTTTTAGTGCTTCATTACCTGAAAGAGCATATCCTGCTAACAAAAAGTTTGTGGCTATGCTGTCCTTTTTTCCGAACCTGGCGATATTACCACTACAAACCCACTTTCCCAACCTGTTTTTTTGCATAATCACTCTAAAATCAAAGTGTCGCTCTTCGTGAGTTTTAACGGGAATGGCCTGCTGTACAAGGTAATCTTTTTTCTGGTTGATTTCATTGATAAAATGCTCAATTTGTTCAGGGTCGGTATATTTTTTTGTTCCTCTAAGTCGATAGATAAAACTATATTCAGTCCCTGTCCGTACTACCTTAATAATTCCTTTTGCTTTATGACTATTTACTTTCTTTAAATATACCTCACCGTACAAATCCAACATTTCCTTGATGTCTTGAAAGCCTGTAACCCTCCTGGTATGGGGCAAATATTTCTCACAATCTTCATTAGGTGATAGCCAGGCCCACAATTCCCACTTATTGAAGAAGTAGGTATTAAACAGCTTATCTCCCAGTTCATTAATAATCTGATCATAGAGCCGGGCACTAAACCCTGTCTTGCGATACATGGCACCGGGATATGGAAAAGTGCCTTTCTTCCACTTGTTCTCAGCACCATGAGTTGGGTCATAGTAAAAACCATCTATCTTTTTTTCTTTGGTATCGATTCCGTCTATGGCACAAATATAAATCAGTCCCTGAAAGTGTGGGTAGGCTGCAAAGTAACCTTCAAAAATGTCTAATTTTTGCTCCAGCTTCTCCGTACTGTGAATCGTTAAAAAAGCTATCACCGGTCCTATTTTAAGATTTCTGCCATCCCACTGCATGTCATAATCATAACAATCCGGCAGAGTATATTCTTGCAGCAGATGCTCTGACAGGCCAATCTGGTAAGGTGCTAGTGTAGGTTCCAGAACAATATTTACTTCTTTCTTCCACTGTCCGAAGTGAAAAATCACTTTTCTTGGCAGCACATCAGATTCCTTGAAAACATCGGGTGACAACATAATTTGCGTTCTCTTCAACTTGCTTTGACTAACTATCTTCATACTTGCTCCTCTCCAAAGCCCGCCAGAAACTTGGCATAAAGCATATTAGCTTTCTTGATCTGGTAAAAAGTTTGCCGGTCGTTGGCATCAATGGAGATAGTGTGGTTGGGATCTTTATTGTTGATTTCTATGATCCAAATCTTAAAATCCTGATCGATGGCCACGTCGATACCTAGATTTCCTACGTGGATGCCACATTTCTCCAGGTTCAACGCGGCATCGATACAAACTTGAGCTATCTCCTGGCGGAATTTATAGGCCCTCTCGGCAGATAAACTGAAAATTCCTGTAAAGGTACTCATAGCTAACTCAGCACTACCCCCATCGGAAATATTGCTCACATAGCTGCCACTTTTGCCAAAGCGGGTAATAAGATTAAAATCTTCCCACTTGCCGTTCTGGTCCTTAACCAATAACATTCTAAAGTCTATGACTCTATCCTCATGTTTTAGTAAGGACAGTGGCTGCTGAATAATATATGCGTCTTTGCGTAATAGCCGTTTCATAAATGCCATGGCTTCTTCTTGGGTTTCAATTATTTTTTTCTGGATATTTCCTTCTTCCCTAAACTTAAAAACATAATGATTCCCGATTTTTTTAGCCGTTAAGATTCCTTCCCCCTGACTGCCAGAAATAGGTTTAATGAATGCTTCATTGTAGGTTTTTAAAAACCACAAAGCATCTTTGGCCGTTTCATACAAGATTGTCTCCGGCAAATAAGGTTTTGTTGTCTCAAAATTGGACAGCCAAGTGTGCATTTCCCACTTATTAAAAATATAGCTATTAAAGATTCGTTGCCCAAGCAAAGAATGAAAGTGGTCGCGAAGAGATTTTCTCATTCCCGCTCGTTTAAATAAAGATGCGGGAAACGGGTAAAGTCCTTGCTCCCATTCATTTAGATCTGGATTATAAATATAGCCGTCAATTAATTGCTTCTCTGTGTCTACGCCTTCTGCCGAAAAGGCTAAAACAGCGCCGCCTATGCTTTGGTAGTCATAAAGATAATTAGTCAGGTTAGAGATGTATTCGTCTAAGTTTGCCTTCTTCCTAAAAGCCAACAACCCAATATAGGGCCCAAACTCCATTTCATATTGGCGTATTTTCAACATATACAGAGGCTGAAGTGGAACCTGTAGTGCCCGAATAACATTACTTGACAGTAAGGCCTCATTCTTTGCAAGTTCAGGGGAAACGTACACACTAACCTCACAGCATCTACTCCCAAACCTCACATAAGTGATTTTTCGTTCTTGGCCAACTAAGCGGGAACTTAGCGTAATTCTATTTTGAAACTGTTCATCAGGTAATATTTTTATTAAGTTATTCATGCTTTTTACTCCTCTTAAAACCTGACAGCTTAACAGCATAAAAAAGGGGGGCCGAACTGATATGCAAGTAATTTTTGTACTCCAGCCTTTTAAAACCATTAAATGTGGGTCTGACATTGGCTTCAATAAACCAGATGTTTTGCTGCTCATCAAGCGCAAAGTCTAACCCGAATTCAGCAAAATGCCCATCTCCGTCATCCATCACGGTGCAAAACTCTGTGGCTACACTTATTATCTGTTTTTTTATCAATTTGACGTTAGTCTGCGGTCCGTAGGTGAGTTTAATGGCTTGGTTGATGGTAAGAGCTCTTCCCCCACGGGAAATATTTGTCAAATAGCTATTGGCTCCGGCAAGACGACATTCGATGCCGTTGCATTGCCAGCGCAAATTATCATTTTTTTGCATAATGATACGAATATCCCAGGGAGAACCATTAATCTTTGAAAAGGCCAAAAAGGGTTGCACCAGATAATTTTTTGTCAGGTACCCTCTTTCTGAAATATAGTCAACCGCCTTTTCTCTGCTCAGTTTGATTCTGATGGGAATAGCTTCTGCCAAAGAATCTACAATAGATAATTTATCGCCGTCCTGTTGGAGAACACAGATACCTCTCCCCCTGGACAAATCAGCAGGTTTTAAAATGATTTTGTCATAGCGGTCTAAAAATCTGTGAAAAACATCTATTGTCAATTTAGCCGTTTCAGGGAGGTAACGTTTAAAAGAAGGAAAACCTTGCAGCCTCTGATACATCTGCAGTTTATCCAGTTTTCTGTCATTAAACAAAGTACTTCCCACCGTCTTTTTTAATAGTTCCACATCTTTATCCTCATGATTGAACGCTCTCCGATAAATAACTGATGGAATTGGGCATTTTCCGTAGCGCCACTTCTTTTGTTTAACATCGAAGTACAGTCCGTACACACTCTCTGAGCGCCAATCAATTGAACATAGTTTAAAAGCCACAACAAGGCCTCCAAATTCTTCTGCCCTTACCATCGCATCGGTATATTCCTGCATAGTATTATGATGGTAATAATATTGCTGTTCTCCTAACAATAAACCAATTACCGGGCCTAGCTCTATCGTGCTTTCTGTTATCTTTAACTGATAGGGTTGCGTTGTCACAAGACACAATTCCTCTATCAGTGCTTTAGACAAATAGGTTATGCCATTGTCGATCTCTCCGTCCTGCTTTATCATACTAATGCCATTCTTCTTAACTTGCGCTGTAATTCTTTTGGCACCATAGACCAGCGTCACCTCATCAAACTGCAAATCGGTGCCAGGAATGCAAATCGTCTTGGCCGGACCTTCGTGCTCCTCCGTCATTTTCTCTATGCTTATCCATCTCATGAATACCACCTTTAATCCTTATTGCTAAGAAAAATCAAATACAAGCCAATGTTTAAAATGTACTTATGCCAAGTGAGAGAATGTTCATATAGAAAGTTCTCTTGTTCTGCGCCTCCCACACGCAGCAGGTAAGGGTTGGCATCTAGGTCAACAATAAAGTCAAAATAGCAGCTTCCTATATTAGGGATATAGAAATCTAAAATTAGGCTGGCGTCTATAGCAGCATCATGTATTTTTTTCTTTAAATTGCTAAGTTGATCCGGAAAAATTTCCAGTAGGATTTCTGCCAATTCGCCTGTGGAACCATCGTAGATGGAGTCTTTTGCAAAGATCTCTTTTTTGGCTATTAAGTCCAGCAGTTCCCACTGACCGTTGATGTTTTTTTGCACATACCCTCTTATTTCCAGAGGTGAATAATTCCAATTTACCGGCAAGGGGTCCTTAACAAGCATACATTTCTTGTCTCTTACTAGTTTTTTTAGTGATTTATACAGCTTCTCCCCCACAACTACCTGCCTGAAATTGCCGAGCTTTATTTCATATTGCTCACTGTCCTCATTGCTATTAACTTTTTTTATTACGATTGCGCGACATTTTTTCTTTGCCCGCTGGGGTAGTACATAGAAGCGGTCATGCTTTTTGGAAAACGTCTTTAATGAAGTAGCGGTAAGCATAATGTAGGGCAGCAGAAAATCATTTGTTTGCGTAATTCCGCTAATCATATCAAATAAGACGTTTTGATAAAACTTATTGATGGGATTTATAACTTTAATGTGTTTGGCCATTCGCAACTTGCGCATCTTGGAGACGCTGGAGGTCTTAGAGTGAAGAACAAAATTAAAAATTAGCGGTGGAATTTGACTGTTAACCACCTCTTCTTTGCTCCCGTCAAGTAAAACTGCGTTATCTATTTTGCTTTTATCTAAATCAATGTCGTTAACAGTAAATAACACCATTCTCTTCTTGTACTTCCTGGCAACCTCTTGCATAATCTGCTTCATTGCAATAAACCAATGGTGCCTGCTTGCATGCACTATAAGACCGATATCAACTGTTTTTAACTCATGAGCTTCTACAGTTGGTTTTTCCGTCTTTAAATCCGTACATGGTTCGTCTTTGCTCTCAGTTTTCAGAAGCTCAATTACCGCAGTCAAATCTTGCTGAAGTTTTCGTTGCAGCTCATTATTTTGCTCGTCAAAGACCCGGAAAATATTTTTAAGTTCCTCATTCAAATTTATCGCCCCGTCGATAAAATTCTAAGCCCTGTTTTAGAGTATGATGCAGAGATAAACTCTGTGCGGAAAAGAAAAGGACCTCTTTTGCAAGGCCTTCAATTTTCAGTGGATTTGATGGTCATAATTTGCCTTCGATATGATTGGTCCATTTTATCAAGAGACATTTTTAATAATACAACCGTATTCTCATCTGTTATTGATAATAATTTTTCCTGCAGTTCCTCCGCTGATAAGACGTTAAACACATTTGCCTGTGCAATCCCTGCCTGAATTGCTGCATCTCCAATATCTTGGGCATCTTTGCCAATGGTAATCAAACAGCTAATTCCAAGCTCTTTCATTCTTGCTCCCAGCTTTACGTGTTCCTCATGTTGCTTTGCACCTAAACGTTGCAGCTTGCCAAAAACTGCTACAGACTTCTTATTCTCAGCAATTTTTTGAAGCACTTTTAATGCGGCATAAGCAGAAGATGGATTTGAGTTCCAGGTATCATCAATGATGGTGGCACGATTTAGCCCGCGCTCCACGCTAACGTGTCTCTCCATTTGTTTGAAACTTCCTATCCGTTCAATACAACTTGACAGGTCCATACCCGTTAGATGAGCGGCGGCAATGGCGGCGGCAGCATTATAGACACATTGCTCACCCAGACCCGGCACATAAACTCTCTTTGAACTATGGCCCTTAACGTGTAGCTGAAACACCATTTTTTCTGCTGCATACTCTATTTGCGAGATACGGTAAGCACATTCACTTTTCTGTCCAAAATAGTATACCTGCCCTTTAAAGGGATGTAGATCAATCTTTTTTATATTTTCATCATCGCTATTTAGCAGTAACTGGCCTTTATAATCTAGTGCCTCAAGCATTTCACCCTTAGCGCCAATATACCGTTCAAGTGTTTTGCAAGTTTCTAAATGGGCAGTACCAATGTTTGTAATCATTCCAATGCTTGGTTTAAAAACGGCGCCACTTTTTCTGATGTTTCCCGGATAAGAAACACCCATTTCAAACACAGCAACGTCTGTATCCTCATTAATCCCCAGCAAGTATTTTAAATTTAGCACAATGCCATTCATACTTTTATAAGTGCATTGCACATTTTGCTCTCCTCGTAAAATATGGGCAAGCATTTCTTTAGTGGTGGTTTTCCCGGCAGTGCCGGTGATCCCAACTACAGGAATAGTAAATAATCCACGGTAATAAGAGGTAAAGCTAGCTAAAGCATTAACGCTATTGTCTACTGTTATCAAGGTAACATTATCATTTAATTGATCAAGATCAATCTTTTTATCCGTTACAATTGCTACTCTTTTTTTATATCTATTAAAGTTCTGGTCGATGGTAAGTCCTTTTTTGGTATGAAAAAATAAGGTGCCGTTTCTTAACCCCGGTGAAGATGTTTTAACGTCAATTATCTCAAACTCTGAGGAACCGGCGATAACTTCACCATCTATTACAGCAAGAATTTCCTTTAAGGGTAATGCCTTCAATTTAATCCTCCTTAGCTAATAAATACTTTCCATAGAGAATTGGTGTTTCAAAAGCTGCTCTCCATGCCTCATATAACTGAGCATCTTTAAACGAAAGGCGTAAGCCCCTGCCATTACATTCGATTAACTTCAGATTCCCATCTTTGGTTACACCCAGATCGATACCTAAATCAGCCAGCCCAGGATACTCATTTTCCAGCGCCTTTGCCGCTTGGAAACAAAACATTTCAATCTCTTGGAGCAGCTTTGCCTCATTAAACTTATTCTCCAGGAGAACGTCAAGCGAATATGCTTTTCCGCCCTTTGCTATATTGGTGACAAAATTGGTGTCATGAGCAAGTTTCCCCACCACTCCGGTGACTTGCCATTGTGCTGTGCCGTTTTTCTGATACGCAACACGCAAGTTATAAACACAACCTTTATATTTTGCTAAAGGAATAAACTCCTGCACAGCATAACTTCTACCCGAGATATTCTTTAGCAGTACCTGAGGAAATTCTGCGCTGAAAGAAGACTGCTTCCACTCTTTTTCCCGATTACTATAGTGAGTTAGCAGAAATTCTTCTCCTGTTCTTTCTAGCTTCATTAACCCATGCCCAAGGCTTCCTCCATTTGGCTTAAGGATAATAAGTTTATATTTTTCCAGCATGGCGTTGATGGTTTCCTTTGTTGCCCTGTACGTTTCAGGAAGGTAGGGGCGCAGCTGAGGATCCTGCCAGAGCAAATTATGAATCTCTAGCTTTAGGAAGCGGTTCCAGGGATTATAAAGTATTTTTCCGTCTGCCAATAGTGCATCAACTTTTGCTTTGGACTTCTTTGAAAAATATAACCCCCGATTATGAATTACTTTTGGTACAGGAATTATGGTCTTACGGTAACTGCCTGCATCGTTTTTTACATAAGCTTGAACCTGGCCTTTTGTTAGGTCAATATCACTTAACTGAAAGAAAGAAAGAGCAATGTTGTGTTTCTTGGCAGCGTCCTCATAAAAAGCTATATTTTCATAACCCGTTCTGCCAAATGGAATCCCCCAATAAACTAATTTATCAACTAAAACCCCCAAATTCTCTTCTCTGTGCATCATTAGCTGTCATCGCTCCTACCTTTTTCTTCAACCCTTTTTACTTCTGCCAATAAAAACCGGGCATAATTAATAGGTGTAGTAAATACATCCTTCCATTCATTGGCGATTAGCTTACCATTTTTCAGTGCCAAGGTGCCATAATCAGAAACGTGGTTAACTTCGATTAGGTAAGGAATGCCATCTTTAGATAGTCCGATATCAAAACCGAAGTCCGCCATATCTTTTTTATATAAACTAATATGGTTGGCTAGCTTTAAAGCTAAATCACAAATATCCATTTTTACTTTCTCCAAATTAAAAACGGGGTGATCCGCTAATATATATTCAATAGTTGTGGTGGTGCCGCCTTGACCAACATTGGTTAAAAATTGCCCGTCCGTTGCCACCTTCACTATAATTGCCGATACCTGCCACTCTCCCAGGTGGTTTCTTTGTGTTGACACCCTCATGTCGAACGGATTGCCTGAAAATGTTGCCAGGTCAATTGTTTGCTGCACCAAATATCGCCTATTTTTTATTTTTGTCAACAAGGTTGTCGGCAGTTCATCCTCAAAGAAAGTCTGTTTCCAAAGACCTTTTTTTCTTTCCTTTGATTTTTCATACAAACACCAAATGTCACCCTGCATTTTTTCTAACTTCATAATCCCTCTTCCAACTTCCCCGTTATCTGGTTTGATCATAAGGCTATTAAATTGACTCATCATTTCATTAATTGTTCTCGGTGAAGCTATTTTCGTTTCCGGTTGGTGTTTATTAAGCTCTTCATTGTCCCTGACCATTTTATAAATTTTATATTTATTATTATTTCTATAAGAGTTGAAGACTCTTATACCCTCGTTCATTAAAGATTCAATCAGTGGATTAATACTACTTCGGTGTCCCGTACGCTTATAAATAACCCACGGTTTAGCAACCTCCCATAACACATAGCTATTCTCCCTTTTTACATACGCCATAAAGGGCTCTTTAGTGCTTTTAAGGTCCTTGAAACGAAAATAGCATATAGATAAGTCATTCATTCTGGCGGCCTTTTCGTAAAATGATAAAATCGCTTTTAATTTTGGGCCAGGTTTAGAGAGATGATTATATTGATTAACAGGTAAGACGATGCCAATAAGATTTTCCTTGTCCATAGAGTTGCTCGCCTCCCCTGGCAGATTAAACAGTATTTGCTACCACACTCCCACCATATGTTTTTCAATATCTTTTTGTGCTTGTCTTGCTATAACACCCCGTACACACACAGCAATCCATATGTATTTAAAATCAAACACCTCGCGGCTTAGCACCTGTAGAAATTTTGAGTTAAGTGTCCACTTGAGTTTGCTGTATGCCCGGGACTACAGTCTACTTTAGCTTATATAACTTGACTAATGTTCTTTTGGGACTTTAGGTGCCCCAGACACAAAAAGTAGCGTTTCCTTTATGGAGAACGCTACTTTGAACTACTTATCATATTTCAGGTCTTTTTTCTTAAACATATTGGCTTTCAGGGCTTTATTGGTACCATGTTTATGTATACTTTTTAATTGTGCCTGCTGAGACTGGACCTCCCTGGGTTGTGGGCTGCCTTGGGGCCGATGAAGGCTTTTTTGCGTTTCTGGTTCACGATATTCGTACCCCGGTTCATCCGGCCTGCGCTTCATGTTATACACCTCCTAGTGTAAAGACGTTGAAGTCAGATGCTATTAATAATGTATCCATAATAATTTACATTATAAACAGTCAGGCCCCCCTACTTATTTTGTAGGGGGGCCTAATCCTTTACTTTATCCAAGCCTTGTGGTATGTTTTCTTACCTTTACGAATTTTTATACCGTTTTTTAATTGTTCTGCAGTTATATTAGTATCTATGCTTTCAACCTTCTCATCTTCAACAAATACGCCTCCCTGTTGAACCAACCGCCTTGCTTCACTTTTCGAAGGCGTCAGGCCGCATGCCAGCAGCAAGTCCAAGATACCGATAGCACCATCGGTTAACTGCTCTGTGGTAATTTCAGTAGTAGGCATATTAGAATCATCGGTGCCCCCTGCAAATAGTGCATGAGATGCGCTCTTTGCTTTTTTTGCCTCCTCTTCCCCATGAATCAGCTTAGTCAGTTCATAGGCCAGGATTTCCTTGGCTTCGTTTAGCTGGCTGCCTTCCCACTTATCCATGGCTTCAATTTCTTCAAGCGGCAGGAAAGTGAGCATACGGATGCATTTTAGGACATCAGCGTCGGCAACATTGCGCCAATACTGGAAGAACTCAAAGGGCGGCGTTTTATTGGGATCAAGCCAAACTGCACCCTTTGCAGTCTTGCCCATTTTATTTCCTTCGGAAGTCATTAACAGTGTAATTGTCATAGCATAAGCATCTTCGCCTAACTTGCGGCGAATCAGTTCCGTGCCGCCCAGCATATTAGACCACTGGTCATCGCCGCCAAACTGCATATTGCATCCGTATTTCTGATACAGGTAGAAGAAGTCGTAAGACTGCATGATCATATAATTGAACTCTAAAAAGGACAGGCCTTTTTCCATTCTCTGCTTATAACACTCTGCACGCAGCATATTGTTTACAGAAAAGTGAGGCCCTACTTCCCGCAGCATATCAATGTAGTTTAACTCCAAAAGCCAGTCGGCATTGTTTACCATGATGGCCTTGTCGTCACCGAATTCGATGAACTTTTCCATCTGTTTTTTAAAACACTCACTATTATGCTGGATTATTTCCGGAGTCATCATATTACGCAGGTCGGTACGGCCGGAAGGATCTCCGATATAGGCAGTTCCACCGCCTAACAGAACTATAGGCTTGTTGCCTGCCATCTGCAAACGTTTCATCAGGCTAAGAGCCATAAAGTGTCCAACATGTAATGAATCCGCAGTTGGATCAAAACCAATGTAGAATATTGCTTGTCCACTGTTGACCAGTTCCTTAATTTCTTCTTCGTCGGTAACCTGGGCTATCAGGCCACGGGCTATCAGCTCGTCATAGATTTTCATAATTACAACTCCTTTAATTTGAATAACAAATAAATATGCCCTCTGCTCCAATTGGAACAGAGGGCAAAAGATTGCGGTACCACCTCTGAAACGGGAATTCCTCACGGAATCCCCCTCAGCGAGTGTAAAAACACTCACACGCTGTTTCGGGCGTACCCGGCAAGCCCTACTATCAATTCAGGCAGCAGCTCCAGGATGTATTCAAATCAGCACATCTGCAGCCTCTCACCATCCGGCTGCTCTCTGAAAAGATGTATCCGACCTTACTTTTTCCCTTCATAGCTTTTACACAATTCAATTTTATTATATTCTAGACCATTAAACAGAAAAAGTAAAGTCACATGTCTATTGGCCGCTTGCCTGAAGTTCTTCCAAAAATGCCAGAAGGATTCTGTTTAGTTCTTCTGGGTTATCCTGATTGGCTATGTGGTGCGCATCCTTTATCACGGTGAGTTGGCTGTTGGGGTTGTTTTCATGCATTTTTTGCATGTTATTTTTTACAAAAGGCGCTTCATGGTCACCGTGGAGAAGAAGCATGGGCTCTTTTGCAGGCTCCGGAAGACCTTTAATCATATCCCTTAGCAGTTCACGGGTAATATGAGACATCACCTTTTTTCCTGTTCTTGCAGCGGTCTGTTCCATATAAGCCCTGGTTTCCGGCTTTAATGCGCGGTGGCTGGCAAATGTTTTAAAGACCGACTTCTTGGGATAGAGGCTGATGAAAAGTGCGATCAGGGGATTGAATAATTGTAAAAGCGGTGTATAACCGGGGTACAGTGACCACCCTCCGATATGGACGGTGGCTTCTACTCTTTCAGGATGCCTGTAGGCCACCTTCTGGGTAACGAAACTACCCAGGGACTGGCCAACCAGAATAGCTTTATCTGTTCCCGTGTGGTCCAATAACTCCACAATAAAATCGGCAGCAGTGTCGGTGAAAGATGACTTGTAGTCCATAGAAGAGGATAACCCGTGAGAGGGCATATCCCAGATTAATACCCGGTACCGGTCTTTAAGTGCATCAGCCTGCGGGAAGAATGTCTTGTGATCCATACATATGCCATGAGAAAAGACTAAGACCGGTGCATTGTTTTCTTCGCCGTGCAACTCGTAATATACTCTTCCCCTGTCATTTTCGTAATACATGAGCGTCCCTCTCTTCATTAAATCATTAATAACCTACTACACAGTATCCAGTACAGTGACATACCAGATTGACCTGCAGGCGCTTTTATATTACATTCCAGAAATAGAAGATCCACGACAAAGCTGCCGAAAACAATGCGAAGAAAGTATAGTGAATTCTTCCGGCAAGCTTCCAGTTACCCTTAATCCATGCAATTACCGCAAATGTTAATACTGCTAATGTCACAAAAACCATGGCATACGGCACTATTAAGTCTATCAATGAAGTAAGTGTAGAAGGCGGAGTAAATGCCGCTGCCGGCAAGCCGTACACGGGATCCGGTTCACTCCCGGCCAGAAAACCGCCTACAAAGATCAGGGTGAGCAAGCCTTGAAAAACTGCTGTTCTTTTCGCCAATATAGAACCATTTTGCAGTTCTAAGCCTTGAACATTCTTTTTGCGTATTTTAACAACCAGCCCCTTAATTCCCCAATAAAACAGGCTGCCGATAATAAACAATGCAGAAGAAAGAAGCATTAAGAGAGTTAGCCCGCTGGTCTCATACCAAGAAGCCCTGGAGTAGCTCATGGGACCATCGGTCATCAGCATTGATTTGCCCAGACTATCTGTTCCAAAAACTATGCTACTGAAGGCTCCGCCATGATCGTTGCTTCTACCTTCACGCAAATTTTGATAAACTCCCGGCTCTACTTCTACAAAGCGGCTTGTTTCCCCAAGATGGCTGACTAATAAATAGCCCTCGTCGTCAGCTTCAACCTGAACTACCCCTATCATTAAACTCAAAAGCGCATCCATGGTGGTAAATGATCGTCTATTTTGATAATACTCGCCCACAAATTCCAAAGACCTGGTTTCCATACCTGCGGCAGGTTCAGGGGCAACCACTTCTTCTGAGGGAAAATAGCGGTCCATAAAACCCTGGAATATTTCCATGTTTACAAGAAAATTTCCACCACTTTGAGAGATAAAGAAGCCTACATCCTCTTCAGGCACCAAAAACAGTCCTGTATCATAAAGCAAAGTTCCTCCGGGATGGTGAAATGTTTCTCTGTTATTAAAGGTGGACTTAATAAATCCATGGGCCATACCATCCAAACGCGGATGATGGGTATATTGCTCAGCAAACATGTTGTGCACAGTTTCCTCTTTTAAGATACTGGCTTCATCAAGCTGCCCTCCCTGAAGATAAGCCAACATAAACTTCGCCATATCTTCGGCGCTGCTGCTCATACTGCCTGCCGGCTCGGAGACAAATTCAAACTTGGCTTCCACAAACTCCCCATCCACATAGCGATAGGGTTTTGACATATTATCAGCTAAACTCTCCGGTATTGGCTGACGAAAGGTACTGTATTCCATACCCAGCGGCTGATAAATATTTTCCTCCACATACTGTACAAAGGGAACTCCTGACACGGCCTCCACAATATAGCCTGCCAGGGAAACTCCGTAATTTGAGTACGCACTAACCTCACCCGGTGCAAAAACCCTGACAGGCCTATGTTCACGCACGTACTGCTCAAGAGGAATTAAACTATCCTCAGAAAGGGAGAAAACCTCCATCATATAATCTTCAAAGCCTGGTGTATGTGACATTAGGTGCCTGATGGTAATGGGTTCAGCCTCAGTGCCACCCTGTTTGTATTCAATGACATTAGGAATCTCAAAGTCTAAATACTGGTTAACATCGGTATCTAAGTCCAGTTTCCCTTGCTCCACCAGCTGCATTATCGCTGTCCAGGTAAACAACTTCGCGGTAGACCCGATTCTAAAAAGAGATTTTTTCGGATCTACAGGTTTTCTGTTTTCATAATCTGCATACCCGTAGCCCTTAGCTAAAAGGATTTCGCCGTTATAGACAACTGAAACTGTTAAGTTTGGAATATTAAATTCATCCATTTGCTGACCTATAATTGTGTCCAAAAACGCTTCTACCTCTGCGGCATCCAGGCCTACGGCCGAAGCTGAGGCCGCTTTCACACTTACACCGGGAAGCAACAGAATACTCACAATCAAAGCATAGCATAACATTCTTTTTAATTTATTCATTTATTCCACTCCCTCACTTTCAATTTTAATTATAGGCTGGGGTACTGAACAAAAACAAAACCATTTCTAAACATTTACATCTAAAAAATCCCTCCTACGCTATGGTAAGAGGGATATGTGCAGACGTCTGTTTTGTTAAATCATGGCAAATTGTACAAATAAACCTCTCAACCATTAAGAAAAATAAGGCATGTCAAAGCTTTGTTTATATGCATCATTTGCTTTTAACTGTTGATCCCAGAAAAAGTTTATTATTTTCTTGCCAACTAAGTTAAAAAGAATTCCCATGCCTTTTCCATACCGTATTGGTCTGGCCAAACGGTCAATGTCAGTTGAGTTAAAACTCCCTTCATGCACTACGTTCTCGATGGCCTTTACCAATGGTGCAATCATTTGATCCTGGGCCTGAACCGGCCTCATGCGCAAGCTTTCCACCCCGCCTTTAATGGCTGTACCAAGATAAGCCCTTCCCAGCCTGAGAGCCAATTGCTCAAAGTATGCTTCAAGATAGTGCGATTGACTGCTTTCAGGAAAACCAGACTGGACAAAAAAGCTTATGCTCCCTTCAGAGGCTGGCAGTTTCTCCATAAACCCCATTACATGTGAAGGCATTGCGTGGACATAGAGGGGCATAAAAAACATTACATCTTTCTCTCTTTGAAAAGACTCTGCCCACTCCTCCCATTTTCCACTTTCCTTTAAATCACGTACCTCTACCCTGTCCCCAAGGGCTTCAACCACTTTTTTCAGAATAAGTGCAGAATTGCCACCACCTCTTCTGGGGGAACCGTTATAGATCACCAGTTTTTCTGCCGGTTTAGATGAAGCAAAGGGCACACTTTGCCTTTTTGCTTTTCTTTCTTCCAACGTACGCAGCTTAAGACTGCCTTCTTTTACAATGCGGTACGCTTTAGCTTTAAAATGGTAGGCTGTACGATACAAATAATCCTCAATAACCTGTTCCTCTTTTTTAGTTAATCCGTCAGTATCAAACAGAAATACCATGTCAGGATAGCTCTTGTATCTGGCCACATGATGGCATTCTCCGCCTACCATTTCTATGTAGGGATGGTAGTGGGGAATAGTCCTGTCAAAAAAAGCTTTGGCTTTGTGGTTGATAAATCCCTGAGCTGTATCCATCAGTAAAATTACAGTATCACTGTTTACATAGCGTGGATATGATTTAACCATTTCATCTTTCATCGCACATCTGCCCGGGGTCTTTAGCCAACAACTCCAACAGCCAATACATGCCGTTATTGACTCCCCAACTAATTTGACAACCTGCAAAGGTTCATTATAAAGTCCTTGGATAGCATGGTAAATTTCATCATCTTGTTTATCTCTTAAATCAAACACTGTTTTCATTTCTATCTCCCTTTCAGGGATTTTCGCAGGCACTATCTTTATGTTTAGATATACACTGTGCCTGCCTATCCCCATTAATTTCAGATGATTGGCTATACCTAATATAACCTAACATTCTGAACAAAGACTGAACATTCACCCATGATGTGTGTTAAGTTGCGAAATATCAGTTTTCTTGCCTGATATTTCTTGTGAGCTTAACGCTGTAGTGCTATAATCTTAGGCAATAAGTAACTTTTAGGAGGACAAGATGAAACAGGACATGATCGTTATTTTGGATCTGGGAAGCCGGGAAAATACAGCCATAGCCAGATTAGTAAGAGAGCTTGGCGTTTATAGTGAAATCCACCCCCATGATATTACTGTAGACGAACTTTCGCAGCTGTCAAATGTTAAAGGCATTATCATAAACGGGGGCAACAATAATCTGATTGACGGTGTAAGAATTGATGTCAGCGCAGATCTTTATAAAGCGGGCTATCCCGTCATGGCGGTCGAACATGAAGCGGCAACGTGTGAGAACAAAAGAGAACGCTGGCCTGAAACGGAAGCAGAAATAAAAGAAGTGTTAAAAGAGTTCGTCTTTAATACCTGCCAGGCCACTCCAAATTGGAACATGAAAAATTTCGTTGAAGACCAGGTTGAACTGGTAAGAAAGCAGGTAGGAGACAAAAAGGTCTTACTTGCCTTATCCGGTGGAGTGGACAGTTCAGTGGTTGCGGCACTACTCATTAAAGCCATTGGAAAGCAATTGGTGTGCGTCCATGTTAATCACGGCCTGATGCGCAAGAATGAATCGGAAGCCGTGGTTGAAGTTTTCAAGAATCAACTTGATGCCAACCTTATCTACGTTGATGCCAGCGAACGTTTCCTCAATAAACTGGCAAACGTATCTGATCCCGAGGAAAAAAGAAAAGTTATCGGTACTGAATTTATCCGGGTGTTTGAAGAAGAGGCAAGGAAACTGGAAGGCATAGATTTTCTTGCTCAGGGCACCATTTATCCCGATATCGTAGAAAGCGGCACAAAGACCGCCAGCGTTGTAAAATCACATCATAACGTAGGTGGCCTGCCTGAAGATCTGCAGTTTTCATTGGTAGAGCCCCTTTACCATCTCTTTAAGGATGAGGTACGAGCCTGCGGTATCGAACTGGGCCTGCCGGAAGATATGGTTTACAGGCAGCCATTTCCCGGGCCCGGGCTTGGGGTACGCTGCCTCGGTGCCATCACCAAAGACCGCCTGGAAGCAGTAAGAGAATCCGATGCAATCTTACAGGAAGAGTTTGCAAAGGCCGGCTTGGATAAAAAGGTCTGGCAATACTTTACCGTTGTGCCCGACTTTAAGTCTGTTGGAGTAAAAAATCATACCCGCTCCTTTGAATACCCTGTTATTCTTAGAGCCGTAAACACCATCGATGCCATGACAGCCAGCATTGAACAGGTAGACTGGCCTGTCCTCTTGAAAATTACCGACCGAATTCTAAATGAAGTCCCCCACGTAAACCGTGTCTGCTATGACTTAAGTCCAAAGCCCTGTGCCACCATTGAGTGGGAGTAAACAAAAGAAGTTTCTACCACATAAATAGATTACAGAAGCAGCCTTCATCCCGTGGTTTAAATCACAGGATGAAGGCTGCTTCTTTCCATACATTTTTTCTTTTCATATAATGATAGATTATTTTGCTCTTTGACCCAAGACACGGTTTTAGCCGTGTGGAGTGTCAATTAATATTATGCTCCATTCGGCCAATCGGCTCGTATAACTCCACATGTCCTCCAATCGATTCACCTATCTGGCCTTCGATTAATATTTGCACCTGATCTATGCTTGAGAACTCTGTCAGTGTGTTAACGATAGAAGCAATAGTCAACAATTCACCGAGGCTACCTCCCGGGTGGTTATCCCGCAATTCACTGGAAAAGTCCACATAGCAAATACCATCTTCAATACGAATGCCAAGCAACCTCGTTTCCTGGGGGACAGAACGGCCAAGATACTCAGATTGGGGCCCGGCAATCAGCTCATTCATAGCTCTTCTGGCAACTCCTAAGTCAGTCATTGTCACAACACGTCTCTCAAGGCGAACACCACTGCCATCTGGGAGGAAAAAATACAGATTCAGGCTATACTCAAACGGTTCCCGATTCGGTTCGGGATTTGGGTCGGTAGCTGGAATAAAGATATAGTAACCCGCGGTAAAGGGGTCGTCACCAAAATCCATCAAGCGTTCAAAGGACTGGATCCCAGCGCCTTCTTTTATTACCCGCTCTTCCCAGTATTGGCTGTTTTGCTCCTCGTGGCGCACTGTATATACCTTTATCCCATCTTCAATATTTACTCCTGTAATCATTCCTGTAATTGCCGCTTCATTGCCCTCCTTATCCGTTACCTGCTCCTGCCAGGATGTCCCGGCTGCCAACGGTGTTTTTATCAGTGTCAGCCGGTCAAACTTGGAATCCAGCATGGCTTCTTCCGTTTTGACCTGCACCATACTGTCCTCATCCACAATATATGAAATTAAAAGAGAAAATTCCAGTTGTGATTCACCGTCGGAAGCGTCATATACTTCTCCGGAGATATGGTATTTACGCTGGCCCTCCATCTCTGTTACAGAATCCAGGCTCATTGTATGTCCGTATTCTGCAAAACCACTGTAGTGCCATTCAAAACCTTCTTGTTGCGGCAATAAACCCGCCAACTCTTCAGAAACGGCAGGCGGCGGTGGTATATCATTGTCACCGATTGGCTCCGGGTCAGGATCCGGGCCATTAACTCTGCAGCCTGAAAGCACAGCAAAGAGCAGCGCCAATGTAATAAAAACGGAGATTCTTTTTGTTACCTTATTCATAATCATTCCTCCAGTTTCTAGTCCCATTTAATAATAAAGCAAAACCCAATGGCCATAATCGATCCCACCTGTCCGGCCCGCCATTTGTACCGTTAAATAATGACAAACATATCCCCACCTTATTTTATGAGTAAAAAGCGCCTACGGTGCGGACCCGTAACAAGCGAGATTCTCCCATTAATATCAAAAGCATCATGCCTCAAGAAAAAATTAAAGTACCTGAAAAAAAATAGCTGCTGCAACGAACTTATCGTTGCAACAGCCATTTTTAGTTCAATGCGGTCACTTCCCGATCATTGCATCTGCGTTAGGTTTTCACCCTTAATTAATAATGCTTCAAATTGGCTCACCAATTGTTATTGCTTGAGTATAAACTTAGTAATTGTCGATACAATAAGTATACAAAAAGAACGGAGAGGTTTGAAAGAATTGGACAGTAAAGAACTAATACACAAACTCAATTGGTTTTATAGTCTCGAACTCAATCAGGTTGATTTATATATGGCTCAAAGCAATCAAATAGATGACATATATATCCGCAAAGCCCTAGAACGTGCATCCTATGTAGAGCAACAACATGTTGATAATATAACTGAAATAATCAAAGAACTAGGTAGCAAACCTACTGCCTTAGGTGATGTAATATCCCCTGTTCTAGGAAAAATTGGCGGGAATTTAACCTCGTTAACCGGTCTTGTGCCTATGTTAAAGGCCAATATTCTTATAGAAAGAAAAGCAATGAGTGACTATAAGAATTTGCTTTTAAAAGTTAGTGACCAAGAAATTTTTAATATTCTTTGGTCAAATTTAATTGATGAAGATTTCCATACATCATGGTTCTCAAGCAAGGTTCAAGAATTAGAGGGTAAGTCCTTACATTAACCAATTATATGAGTTCCCCCATCCTTTGTGAGAAATTCCTTTAAGCAATTAACCATGGGCTTAATATAGTCGCTACTAGAATGGTCGTAAGAATTTAGAATAGCTTTACTGGTCCCATCTTCTATGTCTGATTTATTATTTTTAAGCTCCAGGAATTTACTATAAACTTTCATTATTGTTTTATCAGACAGACTCATTTTTTCATAATTCATCCCACTTTGAAAATAAAAGAAAGGAATATCGATTAGCTCATTTTCTGAAAAATTATCTGCTTGTATCGTAGAAATAATCATCATCAGTCACAAAATCAGGATGTCTGATCATGATTTTGTAAACGAGCTGACTTTTATCAAATGTATCTGCTGTTCTTCCTTCCTCTGTCAAATCCCATATTCCTTCTAATGGATATACTGTGTATTCAAAATAACCAGGGGGTGTAATACCTTTCTTAGGCATCATTCAGTTCCTTTATTAATTGATCCTCATATTTCCATCCTTCTTATAGTTTAGGAACTGTATCGGCAGTGCTGGTTAGAACAGCTTTTTTCTCGGGGCGCTTTGTGTTCAGCATCAGTAAGAAAGAAATGAACGCGCAGAAAGCAGCGATATTAAATGCCTGGTTTAGCGGAAACGCGGAACCGATCCAACCGCCCAGCGGCGCACCAAACCCGTAAGCTAGATAAATAATACCATAGTTACCGCCATAATCCCTCGTACCGTAAAAGTCGGCGGTTAAAGACGGGAAAACTGCCATAAAACCGCCAAAGCATGCCGCGATAGTAAAAAGAGCAATGGCGAAGGTAATGCTTGAATTGATAAAGCCAAAGGTTAGCATAACCACTGCTGTTATCAGTGAATATATAGCAATTGTCCTAGTGCGTCCAAGTTTGTCGGAGGCGGCACCCCAGAAAATTCGTCCACCGCCGTTAAATAACCCAAGCATACCTACAATAGCCGCAGCTTCTGTCACAGTGAGTCCGGCAATTTGCTGACCCACAGGTGATGCAATTCCAATCATCATTAAGCCCGAAGCGGTTCCAACCATGAACGAAATCCAAATTTTATAAAACGCTAGAGTTGAAACCATTTCTTTTTGATTAAAGTGAATAACATTTTTTTGAGTCCCAGTGGGTTCCCAGCCTTTTGGCCTATAGCCCTCAGGAGGCAGCACCATCCACTGAGCTCCGATGGCAACAAGCACAAAATAAGCAACTCCTAACACGCGCATAGCAATTAATGGACCGATGCTTTCGATTAACATCTGGCCGATAGGGCTGAAAACAATGGTGCCCAGACCCATTCCCGCCACTGCAACACCGCTGATAGTACCCCTTTTATCAGGAAACCATTTATTGCAGGTTGCCAGCGGCGTAATATAGGCAAACCCAATACCAATGCCCCCCAAAACGCCATAAAAAATATAGAGGTGCATTACGCTTGTTGCAAAGCTTGAAAGGATCAGCCCTAGCCCAAGCATGGCTCCTCCGGCAATTGTCACTTTTTTGGGGCCTATTTTATCTTGGATAAGCCCGCCTGGAATTGCTCCAAAAGCAAAAAATAAAATCACAAGGGAAAATACAAAATTAAGCGGAATCGTTAGCGAATCAGGAGACACTCCCTGATAAGCTGCAAGGATTTCAGCTAAAGGCTGCCTATAAATACTCCAAGCATAAACCGCACCTATACATGGAATAATCAATAATGTCCCTACAACAACTAGCCAACGGTTCATAAGTTTCTGTTCGGACACTCAGACATCCCTCCAAATTTTGTCTTGCTAAGAAATCTTCTTTAGGTAACGGAACCCAGCCAACGTTTCCCCCGGAAGCGGGGCTCTTCCATAGGAATTGTCATATCTGCCTACCTGTATGACTCCACCATCTTATTACTTTTGCGATAGCATCCTCTTATTACAGCCCCCTTAAGCCTTAAATTGTTTCAATTTTCTGAATATTTAATTTAATTATATTGGCTTTTTTTCACGTTGTCAAACCTACAGGGAGCCAACCGGCTCTTCCGCTTTATTAAAGAACTCCAGCACAATCACTTTAAGTTGCGCAAAATCTTTTCCATGGCTTTTCCTTTTGCCAGCTCATCGATTAGCTTGTCCAAATAGCGGATTTCCTGCATAATTGGTTCTTCAATTTCCTCTACCCGTACACCACAGATTACACCTTTAATCATAGCACGTGATGGATTAAGTTGAGGTGCTTCTGCAAAGAAGGTCTCAAAGTCTGTCTGGTTTTTCAGCTGCGCTTCTAACTCTTCCTGGCTATATCCGGTTAACCAACGGACAATTTGATCGACTTCAGTTTTCGTCCGCCCTTTTTTCTCCGCCTTGGCAACATAATGGGGATAAACACTTGCAACACTCATTGTATAGATTTTATGTTTAGTCATGATAAACCCCCCTCTATAATCTCCCTGAACAAAAACAAACTTGTTCAAACGGCCAATAACTGAGAACCGCCGAATATTATTGCCATATTTAAAAACCACGTACTGGATTTAATTACTGAGCGATGGGACAGGATTTTAAACAATTGAAGCAGGAATATTGAAAACCGATAAATCCGGCTTGATACAAACGCCAATAATGCTCATCTTTTAGCATTGCCTTCTGCTCGTCAGATGTACTATCTACTAATTTTTTTCTAAATGCCATATCTGCCCCAAGTCCGTAGGGCTGTGAATTTTTTAAGCACTTACCCACATGTGTCTTGCTTTTCTCATCTAAAGCTCCTCCAGGGCAATTTTCAACACAAATATTACATTCAATACAAAAATTATCTGTAATAGGAGGATCCGTTGGCAATTCTAAGTTAGTAAGAACAGCTGTAAATAATACCCGGGTTCCCAGCTCGGGGTGAATTACAAGATTGTGTCGCCCAAATACACCTAAACCAGCCGCCACAGCAGCGTGGCGCAGGGAAACATCACCTATAGCTCCTGAGGTTTTGTGACTCATCTCCAGAGGGTAAGATACAGAAATTGTCATAGCTTTGGCATGAAGTTCTTTTTCAATAAACTTTGCCAGTTTGTAATTACAGGAACGTGAAAATTCCATCACATCCAATCTGCCGTTCATGGCAACCTGCATATTAGGACTTTCGCAAGTGGAAAGTTCCTTATAAGCTAAAACAATAATAGATTGAGCCTTTGGAAAGATTGACTCAATTTTAGGTGATCTGGGGCTGTTATAATCTGATATTTTTGCAAAGCCTACATCGTCAACTCCCATACCTAAAACAAATTCCCTAATCTTATCTTTCATGAAAATCGGCCTCCATTTTCTTCTCCCAATATCTAGCCAGCTATTTCAAAACAATGTCAGTTACATCATTTTGCAGCTTTTTAATAGCCACTCTTCCCAATTGCGACCTTCAGCTGTTTTTTCAAAAAAGCTTTGACATACCCCGTTCTACGAAAGCAGATGGCATTAGGGTGGCGTCATCTTGCTTTTCTTTTGTTTGTTTCCCTTTGGTAGTATCCATACAGTCACCTTTTAAAATCTATTTTGCCTACAAATAAACCAGTCTGTCTATTTTGTTACCTAACTCGATTTTACACACGTCAACATAAGGTAAGCCCCCCTTGAAATCAAGGGGGCTTTGGCTGGTCTACCTTTTAACATCTTTAATTACTTACTCAGATCTACTTTAATTTCAAGACAGTTTACTGCCCCTTAATAATACGGACATTCATGTAACAGACATTCTTTATTTCTTTCTTTAAAGCTACATATATGATCATATTTTTCATCATCATACATCTTAACTCCAAAATGTTCCTCTATAAATTCTGTGGCTTCCTTTATACTGGTAAATAAGTTTCTTTTACAACACCTTGGACCGCCTGTCTTTGCTAATGATATTAGAGCTCTACCTGTCATTAGGTTTGCAAGACCCCAACTTTCCTTTGTTAGCGGAGTAGCTTCTGTAATTAGACTAATGCATATGCCTGTACCAACTGCTGCACCACAGTTGCCATAAAAGCCACAGAACCCTCCCTTTACCTCTTTGGCTCTCATCTTGGCAACTTGAAGCTTTTTAACTTTTGTGCTTTTATCACCTTTAATATTATAAAACGCTGTTAAGAGTACAGCTGGGACTAAAAAATGATGTTCTGGCCCATGCATATTTATTGCAGGGTTTTTCATTAATTCAATAGCCATTTCTATGGGGTTTACTTTTTCTGTTTCTTTACAGTAATTCTCTATAAGTGTAATTGCGTCCATTGAATGGCATATGTCGCAAACATAATGACCATTTGCACATGTCACATTGGATCTAAAACTTTTATGGCAATATGCACATTCAAGTTTCTTGTACTCTTCAAAATAATTTAATTCTAAGCCACAAATCATGCAGTCTTGGGTATGTTTTTGCGCATTTATTCTATCCATAATTATCCCCTATGTTTTGTATTACTTTTCTTCATTTTTTCTTCTTTTCCATCAAAATTCCTTTTTTTGTTTTCAATCCGGTGCGCTTTTCCGGGGAACGAATATATCGCACGATAATTGCCCGCCATCGAACGATGTGCTACAATAGTCGTACGAGGTGATGAAGATGACTGATACCACAAAAGTAATTACGGCCACGGAATTTAAAACAAACCTGGGGAAATACATTGATTATGTGATGGAGGACAATGAAGTTGTGATTACAAAAAACGGTACGAAGGCGGTGCGGCTCACACCTTATATTACCCAAATTGAACGGTATTTTACGGTAAAGGAAAAAGCACTGGATTACCAGTACGGCGGCAAAAAAGTGTCCTATGAAGAGTTTATGGAGATTTATGAGAATAGTGAGCTAAGGATGGAGTATATCAACGGTGAGATTGTGCTTTTGGGTTCACCGGATACGTTTCACCAAAATATAGCCGGTAATCTGCACGTACAACTGCGGGAATACCTAAAGAATAAGAAATGCAAAGTGTTCTTTGCGCCATTTGATGTTCATTTTTTCAAAAAGGATCTGAATACGCCCGATGTGATGCAGCCTGATTTGCTGATTGCCTGTGATGTGGATGAGGCGGTCAATGAAAAAGGGCGTTACATGGGGACACCGACACTTTGCATTGAAATACTGTCAAAGAGTACCCGCTCAAAGGATATGGTGGATAAGCTCAATACCTTTATGCTATCGGGCGTCAGAGAATTCTGGCTTGTGGATCCGGATAAACATTTTGTACTGGTCTATGGGTTTGATAATTTTGAAGTGGATGAATATACGACTTATAAGTCCGGCGATGTGTTAGAGTCTTACTTCTTTAAGGGTTTACAGATTATGGTCGATGAGATATTTTCTTTGTAATCTAGTCAAGCCACTAAATCCCATGGCTGCATAGAATGCCGGCGAACTGTTATGAAACCCAACAAACCGTTCGGGCCGGTTACTAATAGAAATAACCCTGAAGTTTTATTCTCAGCGAAGATTGGACCTTATTGTGCTTAATTTTGCAGCCCGCCGGCGGAGGATACCGCGTACGGCAAGAAATGCCGCGATAGCGGGTAACAGTAAGACAATAGCCGGCAAAGCAACAAGGGGGAAAGCTCCCACCGGGTTAATCCGGCCTGCTGTAGCGGCGTAATATGAGTCGATTTCAGGAATACCGTCGGCGTTAACAGGCTGTGACGCAGCATATTCCAAGACAGTCTGCCACACTTTGAGCTCTTCACCGTCGACCCTGACAATAAGGTCGTCCAGGTGCTCTTCAGGCACAATATTGCCGTCGCTATCTTTTAGCTCAATATTTAGCATAGGCAGCATCTCACCCACCATAGGCAAAAATGACAGTATATAAGAGTCGGTCACCAGATGGTAAAGCTCTTCGTCTCCCCTCTCAATTGATACAAACCCTTCATCCCCCATTCCCTGAAAACCATTGCCCGTATACAGCTCAGCACGGGTTACCGCTCCCCATGAACCGGGAAGTACAGCGGAAGGAATCGGCTGATTAAGCACCGGCATGTTAAACAAAACGGCATTTCCCGGATTGTAGTCATAGCGCAGGCCGGAAAACTGAAGGAAGTAAGTATCGCCAAGCATCTCCCGTAAAAGAGCCGCCACTTCCAGAACACGGCGCACCTCTTCTCCCGTAAGGTAAACGGAAACTATCGGATAACCGGCATTTCCATCCGGTCCTATGCCAAGGCCCACCAGTTCAGCCAAATCATAGAATACTATCTGACCCGATGAATGTTCAAGTGTCCCCGGTGTAATGCCGCCGCGGATAGAACCGTTGGCCTGGATAGCAATATCCACTTTTTTTCCGGTCCTCTGCGATGTAATGATACGCATGGCATCTGCTGTGAAATTTCCGAAAGGGGATTCCTGTAGTCGGGGAGTATTGGGCAATTGAAAAGAGGAGACTGCCACGGCTCCCATGACATCACTGAAACGTCCTCCCGTTTGTTGTGAAATCAGTGCATTTAACTCCTGCGTGAACTGTTCCAACAGGGCATCAATTTCAGGATCGGGAGCATAACGGTAGTCCACAGGCAGCAGGTAAGGATTGCTTAGCTGTTCGTTTCGCAGCCTCACTGAACCGGTATCCGGATTGTAAGCCAGCTCCAGCTGACCCAGATACGCCAAAAGCGATCCTCCCTGGGCAATAATCACACCGTTTTCCAGTAGCGGTTCATACAGAGCCGTATGGCAATGTCCGCCCACAATAACATCGATTCCGGACACCTCCCTGGCGAGGGCCCGGTCCTCATCAACCCCTGCATGGGTAACGGCAATGATCACATCTGCGCCCTGGGACTGCAGTTCTGCCACAGCGTCCCTGGCTGCATCCGTTTGCTCCAAAAAAGTAATGGGATATGGGTCACTGGTCACGCTGACGGCGTCCTCGCCGATTAAGCCAAACAGTCCCACACTAAGGCCGTTATCCAGCTTCATCACATGGGTTCGGCGATAAAGATCCCCGGACAGCGGATGATCGGCAGGTGCCACAGTATTGCTGGCCAGTACAACTGTCCCTTCGTGGGCTTCCGGGTATCCCGCTGCCTGGTAGTAGCGAGCTAAATTGTCGGGGCCGTAGTCAAATTCGTGGTTGCCGATAATTACCGCATCATAGCCGATTTCCTGCATCAGGGCCAGCTCGGGAGCTAAACCACGGGGAATCAGCCAGCTGTATGGAGACCCTCCAATATAGTCGCCGGCAGACAACAACAGCACCGGCTCACCCTCTGCATCTTTGTTCTCCCTGATTTCTTTTACCGCAGTGGACAGTCGGGCAAATCCCCCCACCGTGGGATTGGGCAGATCAGGATGGAAATCTGCGGCTGGAGAATGGGGAATTAATGCAGAGTGTTCATCATTTGTATGTAATATGGTAAAAAAAATTTCCTCGCTCTGGTTTGAAGCCGATACCGGGGAGCCGCCCGACAGCGGGGATAAAGCAGGATTTAAGATCAATAACATAAATAGGATTACTACAGCAATAAAAAACCGCTTTGTTTCAGACATCAAAAACCCCCTAATCTACAAAGACCCGGTTAAAGACTTGTCATGTATTATGAGGTAATTAAATTCTGTGTGAGTGCCATAAAACCCTTTATATTCTAAGGATCCGCCTTTTAGTCTTCATCAATAGGCTTGTGATGCTTACGGAAGATTCCAAGTAAAACAATGCCGACCAATGCTCCTGCGATGTGAGGATAATGACCCACTGCCGGTAACCATCCAAAGATTATGGCTCCTACTGAAACAATCAACAATACTACAGGGAGCACAACATTGGGAAGCCCAAATGGCAGTTCTCTTTTCATGGGAAATGCAAAATGATAATAGAATACAATGGCGGCAGCTCCGGCACTAAATCCAATGCCCGCCGTTTCTCTCAACAGCAAGGTTAACCCTCCTGCCAGGATTCCACCGATAACAAGTACAATATATCTGTTTGAACCAATTAACCTCTCTACCCAAATTCCTATCCATATAAGCAGTCCCATATTAATGATGATGTGATTCCAATCCACATGAACAAAACCATAGGTCAGGATTGCATACCATCTTTGGGGTAATGCTTCATAGTCGAAAGCCAGAAACCTTATGTTTTCCGGGTCTGTTCCCCTTGCCACAAAAAAGATGCCGGCAGCCATGATAAAAATCAATAAACTAACTGGATTCTTTTTGATATCTATAATTTCCGACATTGAATTTTCAACTCCTGTTCTTTAATTCTTCAATGGTCTCTTCTGCCCACTCGATCTCAGCCTTTATTTCTTTTAAGGCCTTGTTAATCGTTAGGGACCAATAATAGTATGACTTTTCCAACCCGTCCTGTTTTGCAGCTTCTTTTGCAATAATTCCTCTGCCGGGTCGGTCATCGTACGCTGAAATTTTGAGCAAGATTGCAGTGTTATTCGCCCATTAGTTTAATAAAACTCTTGGGGACTTTGGATTCTAAAGTCTTTAGTTCCAGTCCATGTTTCTCTGCCATTCTGTTATCGCCGTGTTCTTTGTAATAGTTCATGGCATAGAGATGACCAAAATATTGCTCCCGATGGTCTTCATAATCTATCAGGGGTTGGGTGTCTGCTATGTTTATGTGGGCATAGCACTGGTGGATGATTGCCGATTGAATTAAGTTAAATAGCGCTAACTCTACAGCCCTGGCCTTGGTATTTCTGACAATCCTCAGCCATCTACCCCCATCTGAGTAGAACGCTCCAGATCGTGACGGTATTAAAGTTCCAATAGATATTGCTACCGACATAGCTCCCAAGAGCAGCAAAAATGGGTGGTCAATCAGAATAAACAGGTAAAGCATTATCCCTCCAAATACCAGGGAAACCAGCGGACCGGCAATTAAGACGCGGGCAAAAGCCATGAAGTTTACAGAATCCTCGGTTTTGGGCACGGCTCCACCCACTCCGCCCCACAGAGATGGATTCTTCTCGAAATAAAAAACCACTTTGTCCTGTTCGTTACGCTTTAGACCAATTGGGCCTATCACAAAGAGGTGAAACTTAAAACCGTGGAATAAACCGGTGAGGATATGCCCTAGTTCATGAATCGTAACCACCACAAAGTAACTGGGAATAGCCATAAGCACCACAGGCAATATATTTGACAAGCATTTTCACTCCTTAGCTTAGAGGTCTGTCAAGGCAATCTCCGGCGCAACGTAGAAGGTATCAACTGACGATGTGTAGTCGAAATTGTTAAACAAAGGCTGTCCCTGGAACTTTTTGAGATCGGGGGCACCCTCTGGAACCAACATCAACCCACCTTTCTTCCTCTCATCCTCGGGGAGGAAAACTCGCTGGTCATACTGCGTGTCGAAATGGAAGAGATACGGACCCATAAACAGCAGGTAGGGAGTCTTCTGCAGCCAGCCTACCGGGCCTTCAGCCGACAGGACCTCTACGGTGCCCGGCCCGCGGGCCAGAGCTTCCCCCAGCTCTACCGCACTTAGCGGAACACCATCGGCACGGAAGACATAGCCGAGTTGAGGGTCGGCAACCACCCACTTCTGGTAATCGTCCAGCCAGACTTCAGCTACCACGTGCCCCGCACCCAAACGTGCTGTGGCTGCATGGCTGGTCTTGAGGCCCATCACCCGCGCCGGCATACCCATGGCCTGAGACGCACCAACCATGACCACGCTGTACTCCACACAGCGGAAACTGGCTCCTTCATCCGCCTCCCTGAGAATGTCGAGAGGGTTTGACGACAAAGGCATGTTGGAGCCCGAATGGCTCCATCTGCTGTTGACCCACCCCGCCAGGGCCGCAACCCGCTCAAACTCATCTTCAATACCTCTGGTCACATCGTCTAAGCTGTACTCGGCGCGTAGCTGAGCCGGACCCGGATCGTCCGGTCTATGGTACAGCAACTGACTCGGCGCCCCGGCCGCTCCTGCCCACTGAACACGCGGCACAACTAAATATGGGCCGGCAACAAGGATGAGGGCCAAAGACAGCGTCACGATGCCTCCCAACACTTTCCACCCGCAAAAATACCCCGCTAACAGAAGAAGGACACCTATCGCTATAAAAGTATAACTACTGCCCAAATAACTGATCCCAAACAGGAAAAGCAAAGTACAACCGACTACCGCTACCACCGGAAGCCCGAACCTAACCGCCGGGTGCTTTTCAAGCATTTCGATAACATTCTTCATCGAACATAATCACCTCACAACAGCATATTAATAATTGGAAAAGGGATTAACTACATTAGCTCACCTTATAATAAGCATAACGTTCCAAGTTAAACAAAAACTGAACATGCTCTGAACAAAGGAAAGCATAAAAAAATAAAAAGGTAAATGCTGCATTTATGAAAGAAGCCTTAATCCCAGGGATTAAGGCTTCACTAAATTATTAATCCAATCTCTTCGTATTATAGACATAACAAAAGGCTAGGGATGATACGATTATCCAGGCGAGAATAGTAAATATGTTAGAACCTAGATTAGCATAGCCTCCACCGCTTTGTAATTGGACGATGATCAACTCAAGATTATGATTGGGTAGCAAAAGTGCAAATCTACCAGCTAAATCACTGTCTACAGCAAGCATGGGTACAATGAGAAAGGCCACGATTACAGGGGTCCCCAGAACGCTGGTAGCTACCTGATTCTGTGCTAGCAATCCTATTATCGACCCAAGTAAAATCATCACCACAGTGACTAATGATGACCAGACAAAGAAGTGAGGCAGAAACTGTATGTCCATACCGACGAACAGGTACATAATAATATTGGCAATGGTGGTGAGCACTGCGATTACAACGGCTTTTCCCGCCAGGAACTCCAATGGTGATACGGCGGATAACATTAAAGTCCGCAGTGTATTTTTTTCCTTCTCTTCAGCGATAAGCATGGAGATAGCAAAAACGGATATGAAAATCAGGTTGAAATCTATCCCCATCTTTAGCAGTTCAAAATTAGGAACATCGCCTTGCACGTTCCCAAGGGAATTTGAAAGCATCAAGACAAGGGCAACTGGCAAGAGACAGGGTAATAAAACATATGGATTTCTAACTAAGTCTTTTGATTCCTTTTTTACTAGCGCTTTTATTCTTGTTATTGAAGCTACCATTATAATTCCCTCCCAGTTAGCTTTAGAAAGACCTGTTCTAAATTGGGTTCAAGTGAATGGATGGCAAGTATTTGCTCATCATTCATCCAACTATGGATTTTAGCTGCATCTGCTTTTTCATTATTGACTGTGATAGCTGGATTATCTTTCAAAATAACCTTGATTTTGTTATTGGTATACTTTAACTTCAAAGGTTGGGGAGACCCTATATCAACAATCTCACCGTCATTGAGAAAGGCAACAGTATCACACAACTTGTCCGCTTCCTCCATGTTATGGGTGGTCAGAAAAATAGTCGTTCCTTCCTTGTTGAGCTTTCGTAATAACCGATGGATGTCCAAAGACGTCCCTGGGTCTAAGGCAGAGGTGGGCTCATCTAAGAATAGTAACTTTGGTTTGTGAAGTACTGCCCTGGCTATCATCAATCTTTGCTTCATTCCCCGTGATAGCTTTTTGGCTTCCTGCCTGGCAGCTGGTAACAGCCCTACTCTATCTAGAGCTTCATCAATATTCTTCTTGGCTACCCCATTAATCTCGGCGAATAAACTTAGATTATCTCTCACTGAAAGTCTCTCATAGAGGCCGCTGGTGTCTGTCAGTACACCAATACTTTGATAGATATTACTCTGCTGGAGAAAGACATCCTTTCCAAATATTTTAGCTTCACCACTTGATGGCATCAGTTGTGAAGTTAGAATCTTAATGGTTGTGGTCTTCCCCGACCCACTTGGACCAAGAAACCCAAAAATTTCTCCAGCCCTTACATCGAATGTTAAATTCTTCAGGGCTGTGTTGTCCTTGAAGGTCTTACGTAGATTTCTAACAGAAATTACATGTTCCATAATTGGCACCTCATTTCGTTTTCTTAGGTCCATTATGGCAGTAATTCTGTCTTGGCTCTACAAATTTGCCTTGACCGGAGTATTTCTTAGGTTCAATGGCTCATTATTTCCCTTAAACTATTCCATTGTTGGGCAACCGAGGAGAAAAAAACCTCCCAATGAATCTATTTAAGAATCAATATCTGCTTTAATTCATCTAACCTGCCCTTAGATAAGGGAATTGAACTTTTGGGCTTGTCATCTAAAACCAGGCTATAACTATTTCGCGTCCAGGTAACAATTTCTCTAACCCGTTGCAGATTCACTATATACGATCTGTGAGATCGAAAGAAACCAAAAGAATCTAATCGTTCTTCCAGCTCATTAAGGGAAAGAGTACAGGTAAATTTTTCTCCTCGCACGTTTAACGTACTCACGCCTTGATCACTCTCTACGAAATCGATTTCCATTGGATTAAATAGGATCATCCGCTCTTCTATCTTAGCCGGAATTTTTTCTACTTTTAAAATAGGTTTGTCTTCAGCCGATGCAGGCGCAAGGTCTTCCTCTGGAGATTCTTTCTGAGAGGACTTATCTGTAGATAGATCTGGTTCTCCGTCGTGGGAAATAGCTGTTATCCCATATTCATCAAGGGTATAAACCTCCCCACCAAGCAAAATACAATCCTTTACAGAGGCCGACGTAGTTAGAACCGCAACTCCCTGAGCTCTTAACTCTTCTATGTTATCTATAATTACTCTGGTTACATCTTTATCTATATTGAAAAGGGGTTCCTGAAATATCAAGAGCTTTAAATCCTTCAGTCTTTCCCTGGCAAAGCTGAGCCTTTTTCTCTGGGGAGCAGTTAAGGCGGCGATCTTCGTAGAGCCGATATCTAACAGGGCAAGCTTCATCATAATTTCCCGATAATTAGTTTTACTGTTGAATATCTCATGAAAAAATTTTAGATATCCTTCTACAGTAAGCCTTTCGTAGAATCCCTCATTGGCAAGAACCACACCCACATTCTTCAGCTCATCCCTTGTCCCTTGAACAATAGAGTGGCCATCTAGGTGAATGCTACCCTTAGCAGGCAACTCTTTTCCAATAAGGAGATCAATTAAGAGATGGCTGACATCGACTCCACACTCTAAACTAACCAATTTACCAGCAGAAACAGATAGATTTATGTGATTGACTAGTAATTTTTCCTTTTCTTTAAACAAGTTCTTAATCTCTAACACGGTATTCCCCCCGAACTATAAGATGCACATCAGTAGTGGTGCCTGGCTATTGAGACTATTCTACAGATGCTCAGTACTCGAACCCCTGATAACTTTATCACAAGCCTGCGAATTGGACAATACGCTCCTGGGTTAAACTCATCATCTGATTATGTAGCTTTGATGACTAGCCAATACTGACCAATCACAGCAACACTTCAAAATACAAGAAAGATAGCCATGTTACTAATAAAAAAACCGCATAATAGCCCGTAGCTCCAGGCATTTTCTGCGGTTAGATATCTTTAAATTTGGAATAAAAAGATCTGCGATTCAAGGGAATCTGACGTTATAAATGATATCGTCTATTTCTCCCTTAAAATATTCATAATCTCCATTTTCTAGATGCCATATAATTCTAACCTTGCTTGGAATCTTCAATCCATCTTTCTCTTTGTAATTATCAGCAACTGCTGAAAATCTTTTTTTCACGAACTTTCCGCCTTTTTCATTATAAAACCGGTCATTTGTTTCAAAGCGAATAAACTTACCTTCTTCGTCAAAATAAAAAGTGCCGGTAACATCTATATCCTTATGAATAAATCTGGCTTTGGCGGTTAAAGAATCTATTGGTTTCCACTTTATATAATTCTGCAAACTATAACTGGGGATAAATAGAATTTCAGAAAATAATGTAATCAAAGCTGACTGGCTTGTCTCTTTTCCTTTGGCGTTCACAACAGGAATAAGGTTAAACAGCTTACCATACACTTGTCCCTGTCCTTTTCGATATATATCTCTAACTTGCAGCGGCATTGATAAAGCTTTCATATAAGCTATTCTTACAGGTTCAATTACTGAGTTAAATTGTTTCGTTTCTAATTTTGTCCAGCCTTTTTCCGGTGACAGTTTTATAAAACTTTCTTTCCAAATTACATCGGCATTGAATATCTTGGGTTTTCCAATATAACCACAAACTTTGAAGTATTTTTGAACCGGTTCAGGAAGAGAGGCAATATCACTCTCCGAAAAAATCTCGGAGCTTGTGATGTTTGAATATCTATTTATTTCTCTGGCTCTCTCCTTTTCAAACAATCTTTGCATCGATATATCATCTCCTGTCTTCATAACTATTTTGTGTCTGTTTGTTTTTGAGACAATAGCCTATCATCACTCCCACTATAATTCCCATGGCATGGGCGCCGGAGCCAACCCCTAAGTTCTGAGGGTTTATAATGGCCAAAACCGCATTCATAATAAACAATGTTACTGCCCAATGCTTTGCTTTTCCGCCCAAAATACTGACATTCGGACGCATCGCTGCAAATGTTGCGACTATACCCCAAACTGCTGCTGAGGCTCCGACTACAGTATCATTCCACTCTATGAGATAAGCAACCGGAATAATTGCCAGACTGCCAATAAAGCCAGCAATTAAGTATATTAGAAAGATGGTTTTAGGGGTAGTAATTTTCTCTAATTCCGAACCAAAGAAATATAACAGTCCCATGTTGCCAAGAAAATGAATATGAATTTCGTGTGAGAAAAACACCGTCACCAAGGTCCAGGGCCTTTCTAGTATCATAGAAACCTGTGGATCCAGAAATAATTTATCCCCAATGTTTGGAACTGTGTTTATAGCAATGAAAAACACCAAATTAATAAATATTATCACTAACGTCCCTTGTCTGTCCCGAATACTTTCCATGTATTTCTTTTCCCCCATTTTTTATTCCTCCTCGTAAATTGCTGTACTGGTGCCAGGTCCTTATGAAAGGAGCCCTAATCCCAGGTATTAAGGCTTCACTTTCTTCCTGGAAATTATTAATCCAATCTTTTCGTATTATAGACACAACAAAAGGCTAGGCAGAGAATCTGTTCCATAATAGGCACCTCATTTCGTTTTCTTACTTCCATTATGGCAGCAATTCTGTCTTGGCTCTACAAGTTTACCCTGAGTGGAGTAGATCTTAGGTTCAATGGGTGATATTTTGCATTAAACGGTTCCATTGTTGGGCACCAAAATGGAGAAAAACACTCCATACTGCGTTCAGGACTTTAGTTGATGTAACTGGAAAGCAAAATCCCCCTGAACTTATCGTCCAGGGGAACATGTACTGCTCTTCCATTCATGCCTAATCCCTTCAAACTATGTAAAAGATGGCGGTAGATTATTTATATTGCGTGCTACGCACAAATGAACATCTGTACAAGAAAAAAACACCACCAAGCTCATTAATTTGGTGGTGTTAAACTTTGCGGTGATTACTTTTTTGTACTCAAATAAATAGTGGCCCGGTAATTCCAGCAATTATGTCAGTGTTAAGTTGCACTCAAGTTATTTAAACAGACCTTGAAAGTTTAAATAAAACTCTATAGTCCTCTCCGAATTTGCAAATACCCTCACAGTGCTTATAGACATCTGAGAATAACAAATAGTGCAATGACATACAGTTAATGCCTGCAAACGAAGGGCGCTTAAGTTGTGCAATTATCTCTTTTTCCCTTGTATCCGGTGCTACAAGAAAAAAGTTATACTGCCTGTCATTCAAAGAGGACGCTAAATCAAAGAGCCGGAGAATGCCTGAATAGATTGACGTGCTCTTCTCGACTTCAAATGCACATTCTATATTGCGGGATTCTTTGTTAAGCCAAATTACGTCAATCAGGGAAACTGCCTTTAACACTTCGGGGGGCAGGTTTAATGGAGGAAGCTTGGGAAGGGTGGAAAATTGCAGCCTTTTGCCATTAAGTGACCTTGTTCTGTCGTTAGCGGCAATGAAAACATCGTAACCCAAAGCATGGCCTATTTCCGACAAAACAAACTGCATACGCAAGTGCTCGTTTTCTTCATCAACTTCCTGAGAAATTTCATCATGGCGCTTTTTCAAAGCTTTTTCAAGCTTGTTTGTTTCAAAGGCCAGAGCATTCTCCCAGGTTTGATCCAATGCAATTTTACCAACACCTACATCAAACAAAAATCCGGAAAATGCACCTAAGTCTTTTGAAAGGTAAGGCTTAACCTTTTCATTAACTGATATAATTGTCTCCCGCATAGCTAGATACTCTTTCCACGACCCCAGCTTTTTCTTATCATTAAATAAAGCGTTAAAACCATTCACCATAGCTGTATTAAAAGGCGGCATTAAAGTCGGATGTAAAAAATAAAGAATATTGGCGACAGCAGGACCCAGGCCTTTAATGTTGCACCGGTCAAGTTCCACAATATTCTTTACTAGTTTATCTGCCGTTGTAGCAGATAACGCGGCTTCAAGAAACTCGGCAAAAATATGCTGATTTTCTTCATTTTCATAAATATCAGGAATGCGAAGTTTTGGCTTCCAGTAAAATGGATGGGCAGCTCCTTGAAAAACCTGTTTCTGTTCAGTAATACAATTCAAAACAAACTCTAAAGGAGACCCTTTAAAATCGTTGCCAAAAGTTCCTTGTTTGATAGTTTCAACAACATTCATTACACCACGGCGAATTGTCCTGAATGCTTTTGTCCTCGCCTCGTTATAAATAAACCAGGTATTATAAACTGACTCAGAATCGCATTTATATCTATGGATTAGTGCCTCTAACTGTTCTACAGACATCCTGACCTCCCCTAAACTACACAAAGTAGTAGCTCCATAGCTTTATAGTATATAAATGCTGGAGAATTGTCAAAAGAATTGTTGCTAAAAAGGCATTAGGGGGTTAAAGCCTACATGAAATCAGATACTATTAAAGCCCGTTTTTATGGGTTTTTTTTGCTTTTATTGGTCTTTTAACCGTATATTATCTAGTGGTAGGATTAGTTGAATCCTGGGACTGTTTGAGTAATTTTTCTCGGCGGGTAAACGTCGCTATGTCCATCACAACGAGATCTCCCTCGCCATTTTGACAATCAGTGATATAATAATCATATCTATAAGAAGATCAGCTCTTTATGCTGTTAAGGAGTTTTCTAATGGCACTAAACGATGAGAAAAAACTATTGGAAGAGGCCGCAATTCATTGGTTCATTAAGAACATAAAGAAGCTCTGCGGTATTCAATACCATGTAAAGAAACACTATGGTGAGGATGGAATCAGCAAACCGGACTTTATCCTGACTGGGCATGAAGAAGAAATTGCCGTCGAAGTAACACATCTCTTTTACGATGAGCACGAAGCCCGGCTGCTTTTAGGAAAATTAGACCATGTACCTGACGAAATTCAATTCGTCAGCACAATGATTGATACGCTAAATGACTTAATAGCCAACAAAGTGGGGAAAAAGTACGACTACCAGGGAAGAATAGATTTACTAATCAGATGTGCCTCCCCTGCTTTTGCTATACATCACTTCATCAAAAACAGTGTCCACATTAACACCGACAACACCTATAACTTTCACCACATCTGGCTATTGCTGCGCAATGTTGAAACAGGAGAATGGTCAGACCTGTTACAGTTAAAATAATGTTCAAAATGGCAACAATCAAAACGCCTTAAGCGTTTTTCAGTACAGTTATAAAAATTAAGATTTTACTTTTGTAATAAAAAAAGGCAGTTCCGGTTAGGAATTGCCTTTTTTGATCATTAAAATATTATCTACCTACAACATTAGCGGCTTGAGGACCACGATTACCTTCGACTACGTCAAAAGATACGTCTTGACCTTCTTCAAGGTTTTTAAAACCTTCGGCTTGGATAGCGGAAAAGTGAACGAATACATCGTTACCTTCGCTAGTTTCGATAAAACCGAAACCTTTATCCGAATTGAACCATTTTACTTTACCTGTCATGTTGAAACCCCTCCTCTTCTTTGAATTGATCAAAAAGCTTAAAACCAAAAACCTTGACCAATAATAAGTAAAAGAGGTCTCAAAATAGATTTGTGTTTTTAACTTTTAACATCTTTACAACTATATCACAGTTGCTGGGATATAGCAAATTATATTTTAAAAAGTATAGTAGCACCTAAAGTTGCTACGTATTTGCTACTTCCTCTCTAGCAGCACCACTGTCTCAACATGGCTCGTATGAGGGAACATGTCTACCGGTTGGGCTTCTATAGGATTATAGCCGTTTTGCTGTAGGTATTTTAGGTCACGTGCTAATGTTGCCGGGTTACAGGAGACATAGACTATACGCTGGGGACGCATAGCGGCTATGGTTGCCAGTAGTTTTTCATCACAGCCTTTGCGCGGTGGATCTACCACCACCACATCGGCATGATAGCCTTGTTTAAACAGCCTGGGAACCACGGTTTCTGCGGTGCCGGTATGGAATTCGGCATTTTTAATATTGTTCACGTTGGCATTTTCCCGGGCATCGTGAACTGCTGCTTCTACCGATTCTACACCTACTACTTTGGCTGCTTTACGGGCTAAAAACAAAGAGATGGTTCCTATACCGCAGTACAGGTCAAAAACTGTTTCAGTGCCGCTGAGATTTGCATATTCCAAAGCCTTGTTATAGAGAACCTCTGTTTGGAGGGGATTTACCTGAAAGAATGAACGTGCTGAGACATGGAAATGCAGATTTCCCAGTTTTTCACGTAGCCAGGGGCGTCCCAAGAGGGTGAGCTCTTCGTTACCTAGAATAGTGTTGCCTTTGCGGGTATTTATGTTTTGTACTATGCCGCAAAGGTTAGGGATGGAATCTTTTAGTTGTTGGACTACCTCTTGTTTTTTGGGGAGCTGACGACCGTTAGTGACAATAGCCACCAGCACCTCTTCTGTAGTAAAGGATGTGCGGGCTAATATATGACGTACAAGCCCTTTATGCTCCCTCTCCCGATAGACTGGTACAGATAGCTGCTGCAGGATATTACGTACCGTATGCACCACATTGTCATTTGCCGGGTGCTGAATGTGACAGCACTTTAGATCAATGATATTGTGACTGCGTTTCTCATAAAACCCGGCACGGACTGTACCATTCTCCAGGCCAACGGGCACCTGTGCTTTATTGCGGTAACGCCAGGGATCCTGCATGCCCATGGTGGCTAAAACAGGAATGTCTATGCCGCCTATGCGTTTAAGCGTATCGCTAACTATGTTCTGCTTTAATTTAAGCTGCTCTTCATACTGTAAATGTTGTAATTGGCACCCTCCACATTGAGCTGCGTGCTCACAGGAAGGTGCTATTCTTGTTGGTGAACTTGTTATGACTGACTGAAGCAGGGCACGTGCATAGCTTTTCTGAACAGAAATAACTTTTGCGTTCACCGTATCCCCCGGAACAGCATCAGGAACAAAGATGGTAAAGCCCTGATAACGGCCTACCCCTTCGCCGTCATGGTTTAAACTATGTATCTCCAGCTCAACCTGCTGGCCTTTCTTAACAGGTGGTTTCTTCTTCAACTAAATCCCTCTTTTTTGTCATTTGTTTTAAAGTATACACGATTTGTGCATGCAGGACAAAAGCATGCATTTTAAGCAAGTTATATCACTGCAAAATTTTTAAATTAACTTAATAACATCTACCCTTATTGCCGAATTAATGGTATTGTAATAGAGTTGAACGAAATTTAACTCATTGTGAGGAAAAAAGATGAATAATAACTTTAAAAAGATACTAACCATAGTTTTAATCCTGGGAATGATCATGAGTCTGTTTTCTTTTTCTGCTTTTGCACAAGAAAACAATGAGAATGTGGTACAAATGGAAGAAAATGAACAGGAGGATCCGGAGCAGGAGCCTAACCCGCAACCTGATCCTGAGCCTGACCCTGAACCAGATCCTGAACCAGATCCTAAGCCTGAACCGAAACCGGAGCCTGACCCTGAACCTGAACCAGAGCCTGCCACAGGCACAATTACTGTACGTTTTGTTGATGAAAATGGGGACAACATTGTCAACCCCAGTAAGAACGATTATAAACTTGGAAACCATAGCTTTGAGGCAAAAAGCTTTTCCGGCTACGAACTTATCGGGTCTGCAAAACAATCCGTAACCCTTTCCGAGCCAGGACAGCAAAGAGAAGTTACTTTCGTATACCGCTCACAGGCACCGGAACCTGAACCGGAGCCAGAACCTGAAGCTCCCGTTGTGCAGCCGGAACCTGCTCCCAGAGAGGAAACACCTGAGGAAGAGCCGGAGCCCGTAAACGCAGTAGGTATTAGTCTCGTTGCTGAGCCTTATAAAACTGTGTATTTCGTCGGCGAAGAATTGGACCTGGACGGGTTGGTAGTTTTTAGAGAGTTGGATAACGGTGAAGAAGAAGAAATCCCCTTGGAAGAGTTAACTGTAGAAGGATTCAACAGTGAAGAAGCAGTAGAAGAGCAAGTGGTCACTGTAAAATATAACGGTTTTTATGAGGAGTTTACAGTAAGTATCGAAGAAGAAGAATCTCCTGGTTTTTTCTCCAGAATTTTTGGGAACCCTCTGCTGAACTTTTTCTTAGTTTTGGCTTTATTAATTGCTATACTGGTGTCAGCTTTTCTGTTATATAAGCGTCGACAGAAAGCAAGTGCCGGGAAACCGGAAAAAGTTAAAGGAAAAACACTATCTGCTAAAGACCGAAAAAAACGTATTATTCTCATTGCTATTGGAGTAATTATAGCTTTGCTTTTGACAGCCTACGTCGGCGCCATGTATTTCCTGGCTCAGATGGAGAGAGAAGAAATTGCTCAGGATGATGAGTCTCTTGGCATCGGAGAAGAGTCGGGTGCTCCCGGGATTACCAATATTGCCATCTTTGGGATTGATTCAACGGATGGTATGGTCGGTCGAAGTGACGCTATCATGATTTTAACCCTGGATGAAGTACACGACAAAATTAAAATAACCTCCATACCGCGGGATTCTTATGTAGATATTCCAGGGCGCAGACTGGACAAAATTAACCATGCCCATGCCTTTGGGGGTCCGGAACTGGCAATCAAAACAATAAACCAAAACTTTAACTTAGATATCCGTCATTTTATCTCGCTAAACTTCACATCCATGCCGGCCATAATCGATGCCGTTGGTGGAGTAGAAGTAGAGGTTACAGATCGGGAAGCAAGGGAAATTTCCGGGATCAGCGGCGGCGGGACCCATGTATTAAATGGGAAGCAAGCCCTGCGTTTCTCACGAATCCGTAAAATTGATTCTGATTTTGAAAGAGCCAGAAGGCAACGGGATGTAATGGAATCTACCATCGAATCTGCTTTAAGAACTCCGGTTACGTCTTACCCGGGAATGGTTAATCAGGTGTTTCCGCATTTGAGAACAAACTTAACCTCCAATCAAATGCTGAATTTAGGGCGAAAAGCAGTACTGAATAATATCAGAACGATAGAACAACAACAGTTTCCACCACGTTCCATGGGTAAAGGGCAGATGATCAACGGCGTTTATTATTACGTATTTGATCGCGATGCAGGTGCAACAATGTTAAGTGACTACATTTTCAATGATATCCCAATAGAGTAAGTCCTGTTGACTCCAAACCATAACTGCCGGTTCAATAATACTAACCGGCAGTTATTTTATTAAAGCGAAAAAAAATGGGACAGTTGACCTGCCTGTCCTCGCCAGAGGGTCCCCTTGTCCCATCCTCTCCTTATCTCAGTTTAGCGATGCATCGGTACATTGCCTGGCGCACGCTTTTTTCCCTGGGGTCGTTTACACCGTAATAGCCCATTTTGCGTGTGAAGTAGGCGTAACCGACTTTGTATTGGGGGTCGGCAAAAGCAAAGGAACCGGTGGCCCCCAGGAAGCCGAAGGCATTGCTGTTATCTGAGAATCTAAAAATGGGGTCCGGCTTCATAAAGCCCAGGCCATAGCGGGTTTGAATATTCATCACCTGGTCATGGCACCCTTTTTCCGGTTTTTCCGGTGGTGCGTTTAAGGCTTGAAATGTGGCGGGGCTAAGATTAAGCTCTTTCCCTCCGTTTGCCAGAATACTGTATAAGTATGCTGTGGAGCGTGCGGTGCCGATTCCGTTTCCTGAGGGCTGTTCTACCCGCCAGGTTTCCCTTTTGTTGGGGTTATAACCTTTAACCAGTGTCATGGACTTAATAAAGGGTGAATTGATATTAAGCATTACTTTTCTGATACCGGCAGGCATTTTCCCCATGTTTAGTAACGCAAGCAAGGGATTAGCCATGATTATTTCAGACATTCTGTCCTCTGAGATGCACTCCGGCAACCCAATATAAAAGTCCAATCCTAATGGTTTTGCTATTTCTTCATGGAAATATGTACCCAGGCTGCGGTGCTTTTCATCAATTCTTCTAACCAGCTCTCCTAAATAAAAGCCAATTGTGGTGGCCTGGTATCCCTGATATTTGCCCGGTTCCCACATAGGCTTGGCGCGGGCAATTATTGCAGCCGTCTTATCGAAGTCATCCAGTTCGGCAATGTTTAGCTTTTCATCCAGCATTACCAGTCCGGCCTGATGAGACAAAAGCTGTCTTACTGTGATATGCTCTTTGCCGTTTTGAGCAAATTCCGGCCAGTATGTAGCTATTTTCTCTTCGTAGTTCAGTAAACCGGTGGAATGAAGCTTAGCCAGTACAATTGAGGCTGTTCCCTTGGTTGCAGAAAAAATCAGGGCTAGGGTATCTTTCTCCCAAGGTTCTTTTTCTTTTCTGAGTCCTCCCCAGAAATCAAAAACCTTCTGTCCCTGATAGAAAATTGTACAGGCAGCCCCAATCTCTTTTCGCTGCGAAAAATTCCTTGCAAACTCGGCTTTTACTTCCTCAAAACCCGGCGCAGCCTGGCCTTGGACATTGTATTCTCTGTTTGTCATCGCTTCTCCTTATAATCTGGATCACATATAATAATTGGCATTAAATCTATATACATTATATCACGGGTATATTAAAATAAGTATGGAATCAGGGGTAACCTGCATGGTCAGAAACATGGGAAAGGATTGATACAATGAATAAGCTAAACGCTGCTTTATATTCTATTTTTGTAGGAATCACCATGATTGGAGCCTGGATTATGTTTTATGTAACGGATAATATACCGGAATTAGAAACGGCTCCGGTTCAGATTGGCATGCACTTGATGGCCGAGTTTGTGACGGCAGCTTTACTGATTGTCAGTGGGTTGGCAATTATAAAAAATAAGGAATGGGCGTTCAAACTATACCTGTTTTCCATGGGAATGTTGGTATATACGTTAATACAGAGTCCCGGTTATTTTTTGCAGCAGGGTGAAATAGCGCTGGCCGGTATGTTTGTTGTACTGTTTGTAATTGCATTGGCGTTTCTCTATCCGTTTTTTTCAAACAACCAATCTTCCTGAAATATTTCAGTTTAAATTAATGCCAGGCCCGTTAGGCCTGGCATTTTTGCTGTTATTATTTTGGCTAAAGGTCTAGTTTGTAGTCTCCGTCTTTGATCTTGCCGGTGTTGCGCAGCCATTGGGCAAAGAGGTAGGCCAGGATGGCCGGTAAGAGGAAGTGCAGGAGAATGATTTGTAAAAGAATCGGTGTGGTAAAGCCCATGGCGGTGGCGGTGCCGAATTGGCCTACGAAACCGCTGGTGCCCATGCCGGCTCCGGCAGGGATGTTTTCCATCCGAAAGATGGTTGTTGCCAGAGGGCCGATAATGGCTGCCGCCAAAGTGGGTGGAACCAGAATCCAGGGGTTTTTGGCAATATTGGGTATTTGCAGCATGGATGTTCCCACGCCTTGGGAAAGGAGACCGCCCCAGCCGTTTTCTTTATAGCTGGCTACGGCAAAACCCACCATTTGGGCGGCACAACCTACGGTGGCGGCACCGGCTGCCAGGCCGGAGAGCTGCATGATAATGGCGATGGCCGCACTGGAAATTGGCGCTGTAAGGGCAAGACCCATTAAGACTGCAACAATGATGCCCATGGGTATGGGTTGTAGTTCGGTGGCCCACATAATCAGCTCACCCAGCTGGGCCATAAAACTGGCCACCGGCGGCCCCAGGGTGTTAGCCGCCAGTATACCGGCAGCAATGGTTACTGCAGGAGTGACGATAATATCAACTCTTGTTTCTTTGGAAACCATTTTGCCAAATTCCGCACCGATAACAGCAGCAATAAAAGAACCGGCAGGACCGGCAGTAAATGCCCCTACACCCACAGCCGCTCCGGCGGAGCCGGTAATGGCACTGGCAAAAAGCACTAATGGGGGCGCGCCTAAGCCGTAGGCCACAGCCACACCGATGGCTGGGCCCATCATGCCCATGGCGGTTACGCCGATATCCTGTAAGAATGTAAACAGGGCGTTAGGGCCTAACAGGTTCGCCAGTTGTTCACCGGCGGTACTTAATATCAGGCCAACAATCAGTGAAGCAAACAAACCCAGCGCCATGGCGCCCAAGGCGTCGATGAAGTAGCGCTGCAGGGAAAACTCAATATTTTTACGGGCTAAGAAACCTTTCTTTTCAGTCATGGGGAACCCTCCAAACAGGATAATTTATGGTGTAAGTGTTATTGTACCCGCTTTGCCGTTAAGTACGCGCCCGATGGAGGCAGCCTCCACATTACGGCCTTTCAGGGCCGCCAGCAATTCTTTCTCCTTTTCCTCTGATACGGCAATCAACAGGCCGCCGGAGGTTTGCGGGTCGCAGAGAACATCCATTGCCCTCTCCTCAACGGCTTCCGGGTTTGCCAGGCCTTCGGCCACATACTCACGGTTGGCGTAGGCGCCGGCGGGCACCAGGCCCATGCCGGCGGCGCGCAGTGCGCCGCTAAAGAGTGGGACGCGGCCAAAGGATATCTCCAGGGCTACTCCGCTGGCTAATGCCAACTCACGGGCGTGGCCCAAAAGGCCAAAGCCGGTAATGTCGGTGGCGGCGTGAACGCCAACCTCCGCCATGACCTCCGCCGCATCCTTGTTCAGTGTTTTCATAGCCTTCTCCACCGCCAGCAGATCTCCCGCTGCCGCCATTTCCGCTTTGGCCGCGGTTAGTATCAGGCCGGAGCCCAACGGTTTGGTAAGGACCAGCACATCACCGTCTTTTGCGGCGGAGTTGGTAATCAGCTTATCCGGATGGACCGTGCCGGTAACCGACAGTCCGTACTTGGGTTCATTGTCTTCCACGCTGTGGCCGCCCACAATTAAGGCGCCGGCTTCCAAGACCTTGTCTGCTCCTCCCTTTAAAATCTCAGCCAGTACTTCAGGGCCCAGGGAGCGGGAAGGAAAGCAGACGATATTCATGACGGTAAGGGGTTTGGCCCCCATGGCGTAGACATCGGAGAGGGCGTTGGCGGCGGCGATTTGCCCATAGGCGTAGGGGTCGTCCACCACCGGCGTGAAAAAGTCCAGGGTTTGCACCAAAGCCAGATCGTCTCTGACCCGGTAAACTCCGGCGTCGGCAAAGGAATCGCAGCCCACCAGCAGGTTATCGTCTTTCATTTCCGGTAATTTGCACAGAACCTGTGCCAATGCCCCGGGGGGCATTTTTGCTGCTCAGCCACCGCTGCAGGTTAGTTGTGTGAGGCGTGCTTTTTTATCATCCACCGTTATTCCTCCTCCCCGCAGTTTTCTATATCCAGGCGCCAGGGAACCCGTTCATCCCCCATGCGCCTTGTCCATTTCAAGCGATCAAAGTTTTCCAACAGAGGTACCACAAATTTACGGGTACTACCCAGCCGCTCACGGAATTCACCGGCGGCCAGGGTTTTCTTTTCTCTGAAGTGCCGGCACAGTTCTGCCTTGGCCAGGGCAAAGTGGTCAGCGTGCATGGCCAGTTGGTCATCAAGTCTTACCAGCGTACCCTGCCAGGCCAAATACTCCAGGTATTTTTCCAATTTGGCTGTATTAAGCTTTGTCGACTCTGCCGCATCTTTTATGGTGGGGGGCTTAAAACCGCCCTGCTGGTAGAGCTTGGCCAACTGTTCCAGTTGCTTCTGTTCATCCTCGCTGGGTGTGGGCCGATGACCTGTTAGTGCTATTAAGTCACCATGGAGGGTAAGCAGGCCCTTTTCCACCATCCCCTGTACCAGCCAGTCATATACCTTAGGCGGCACCTCTTTGGGCAGTACGCTGCGCAGCTCCGCCCGGGAACGGCCCACCGCCAGGTGGTTGTCCCGGTGAAAATCTTCCAGGGAGCTGATTAGCTGCTCCTCCCACTGTCGGGCTGCCACTGCATCCACCCACAAGTCCCCAGCCTTGTGTACTTTACCTTCCTCCTGGAGCCGCTCCAGGCTGGATTTTAAAAGCTCCGGAGCCAGGCCCGCCTGTTTTTCCAGGACTTTGCCCGCCACCGCATATTCACGGCGGATTCGCTGCAGAACCGGTGCTGCCGGGTCCCCTTTCTCCAGTTCCTTGAATTTGGAGAGGACTTCTTTCTTAAAGCGTTTATGTTTAACCGGGCCTGCATCCAAAACCAGGCCGCCTCCGATGGTTGTCATGGGAGAAAAGCTGCGCACGATGAAGCGGTCGCCGCTTTGGGCCACTAACTGCTTTTCCAGACGCAACTGGACCGGTGCTTCATCGCCGGGTTTTAACTCATCCCGGTCCAATAAAGCAATGCGTCCCACCGCACGGCCGGTGCCCAGGTAAACATGAACGCGGGTCAGATTCTTAACAATTCGTGGTGCACTGGACAAAAGTTTAAGCTTGGTGTCCAGCATGTATGTAGTATCAAGGGAGTCCGGTGCGGCCACCACGCTGCCGCGGGGGAGTGCTTCCTTTTCCATTCCTGACAGGTTAACCGCTGCCCGTTGGCCTGCCACCGCCTCATTTACCACATCTCCGTGCACCTGGATCTGACGCACCCGGGCGCTACGCTTTAGAGGTAGCACATCCACCGTCATCCCCTGGGTAACTTTCCCTGCCAGCAGAGTACCGGTGACAATGGTGCCAAAACCGGCAATGCTAAACACGCGGTCCACCGGCATACGAAGCGGCGCCCGGTCATCACGGGGAGCCATTTCCCCGGTCAGATCATCAATGGCGGTTAAGAGTTGGTCCATGCCGCGGCCGGTATGGGCTGAGACACGGAAAAGGGGCGCATCCTGCAAAAACGTGCCTGTCAGCGCTTCCGACACTTCTTCCTCCACCAAGTCCAGCCAGTCTTCATCTTCGGCCAGGTCGGCTTTGGCCAGCACCACAATTCCACGCGCCACCTGTAAGAGATCCATAATCTCCACATGCTCCCGGGTTTGGGGCATTACCCCCTCTGTAACATCCACCACCAGAAGAACCAGGTCGATGCCGCCGATTCCTGCCAGCATGTTATGGATAAACCTTTCATGGCCGGGGACATCCACCACACCGGCCAGCCGTCCGCTGGGCAGGCGAAAGGGGGCAAACCCCAGCTCAATGGAAATACCACGGTCCTTTTCTTCCTGAAGCCGGTCTGTTTCCTCACCGGTCAGTGCTTTTATCAATGCGGTTTTACCATGGTCCACATGGCCCGCTGTACCGATAATTACATGAGACATCGGACCACCTCTTCCTCATCTGCTATGGAGAGAGTACGGGGATCCAACAGCAGCCAGTCGTCCTGTACACGGCCCACCAGGGCCGGCTCGCCTGTGCGCAGCTTCTGAACCCAATGACTGAAAGAACCGCTTTTTGGGCGTACGGCCACAACGGTGGTGGCCAGTTTGGTCTGCGGCATTGCCCCGCCTCCCACAAAGGAAACATCCTCCCGGGTATCAACGGTTATCAGCGCAGAGGCCTCTTGACGCAGTCTGTCCGCCAGTTTTTCCGCCCGCTCTTGCAGTTCTGCAGCAGTTGCACTAAGCATGGCCAGTACCGGAATCTCCTGCAGGGGATTTCCGGTCAGATAAATGCGCAAAGTGGCTTCCAGGGCCGCCAGAGTCACTTTATCCGGGCGCAGTGCCCGCATCAGCTGGTTTTTACGGATGCGTTCAATATAGGTACGTTTCCCCACAATGATGCCGGCCTGCGGTCCCCCTAGCAATTTATCGCCACTTAAGGTAAGAACATCCACACCGTCGGCAACCCGCTTGGCCACCAGTGGTTCCGCCTCCAAGCCATAAGGGGTTAAATCAACAAACAGTCCGCTGCCCAGATCTTCCATCACGGGTAGTTGATACTTTTTCCCCAGGGAAACTAATTGTTCCATGGAGACGTCGGCGGTAAAACCCACCACTTTATAGTTGCTGGTATGTACTTTTAACAGCAGGGCCGTTTCCTCATCAACGGCATTTTCATAATCGGCCGGATGGGTTTTGTTGGTGGTGCCTACCTCGGTGAGCTGTGCTCCGCTGGCAACCATCACATCGGGAATGCGGAAACTGCCGCCGATTTCCACCAACTCACCGCGGGAAACAATAACCTTTTTCCCTGCCGCCAAAGTGTTCAGACACAATAAAACAGCGGCTGCATTATTGTTGACCACACAGGCCGCTTCGGCCCCGGTCAGGCTTACCAGCAGCTTTTCCACATGCTCATGGCGTGACCCGCGCCGGCCCTCCAGCAAATCCATTTCCAGATTGCAGTAGCCCGCCGCTTCTTCCATGGCTTCTTTGGCTTTATCCGCCAAAGCTGCGCGGCCCATATTGGTATGCAGCACCGTACCGGTGGCATTTATGACGCGGCGCAATGAAGGGGAAGTTAACCGGCTAAGCCAGGTATCTATCCTGGTGGCTAATCCCCCCGGAGTCAGCTTCATTCCTTTTAGTTCTTTTTCATTTTCAGCCGTCAGAATCTGACGGCGTAATGTCTCCACAATTTCCTGGACAGCCTGCACCATCAGCGCATGCGGATAGTGGTTATCGGGGTTATTTTGCTTATAAGCCATAACCGCCGTATCCACCGCAGGCAGCGAGCGCAGATATGTCTGTCGCCAGTTTTCACCCATTTATTTCACCTACTGACGTTTTTTTCATCTCTTTTCTGTGTCAATTATATAGGGTTTGTCCCTGCAGTGCAAGAAGCCCGGCATTCGCCGGGCTTAGCATTTAACTGGGTTTTTGTAAGAAAATCCGAAATGTACTGCCCTTGCCGGGCTGGCTCTCAACGTCCACTTCACCGTCCATCAACTCCAGCAGTTCGCGAACAATGGCCAGTCCGATACCGGAGCCACCGGTAGAGCGGGTACGGGAAGCGTCGGCGCGGTAAAAACGCTCGAAAATATGGGGTAGGTGCTCTTTGCTGATACCTTCCCCGGTATCGGTTACAGCCACGCCGGCACGGCGTCCGGCATCAAAAACAGTGACCGTTACCTGACCGCCCTGCTGCGTATACTTTTGCGCGTTAATCAGGATATTGCCCAGCACCCGGCCCAGCAAAGTTTCGTCTGCCAGGACCACAGCCTCTTTTTCGTGGGGAGTAACAGATAAACGAATATCCTTTTGACGCATGGCCGGACGCACCCTTTCAGCCTCCCTGGCCACAAAACTGTTCAGATCCATTTCGGTTAAGTTAACATTTTTACCGCGGTATTCTGCGTTGGATAGCTCCTGCAGGTCATTTACCAAGCTGTTAAGGCGGTGGGATTCATCCAGCACCGCAGTAATATTCTGCTTGTCCGGTTTCATCACGCCGTCCAGGAATGCTTCCAGATAACTTTGGATAGTGGTCAGCGGTGTACGCAATTCATGAGAAATGTCCCCGGTCAGTTTTTTACGCAAATTGCTTTGGTCCTCCAGTCGGGAAGCCATGCGGTTCATGGTTTCTGCCAGTCTGGACACTTCATCGTCGCCCTCCGGTTCTGTCCGTACATCAAAGCGGCCCTGCCCCCATTTTTCTGCAGCGGTGGACAGATGGGCAAACCGGGCTGTAAGCCGCCGGGAAAGCAGACTACCGATAATAATCGCAGCCAGGATTGCCGCCAGGCCTGTAAGCAGAGCACTTTGCTGGACTGTGCGCCGAAAGACCATGGCTTCACCTGTCCATAATCCTTCCTGGCCCAGATGGGTTATTTCCACAAATCCAATTTGTTGTCCCTGCACAAGCAGCGGATATTCATATGTCTGGCCCCGTTGAGCCTGTTCCTCCTGCCAGCGCCGGCCCTGCATACCCTGCATCATTCCCGGCAGGGAATCGGCAATTAGGCGGCCGTCGTTGTCATAGACACGTATTTGTGTACCGGTTGTAGAGCCCATATGCATGGTAGAGTGGCGCACAGAGGACCAGGAAGCTTCTTCTCCGTAGAGCTCGCTTAGAGTTCCCACAATGAGGCGATTCTGCTCCTCCTGCACACTGCGCAGATAGCGCTGAAAGTTCCAGTCCAGCGCCAGGTTTGTTAAAAGAGCGGTAAGCAGAATACCGCCTACCGCCAAAGCTACCATAGCTAATGTGATTTTTCCCGACAATGTTTTTTTCATTTTAATCACCTGTAAATTTATAGCCCACACCATAGACGGTGCGAATCAGCTGCGGTTCATCGGGCTTAGGCTCCAATTTTTGCCGCAGATTCTTGATGTGGCTGTCAATGGTACGGTCAAAGCCGGTGGGCAGCGCTCCCTGGGCGATTTCCAAAAGTTCACCACGGGTAAAAACACGCCCCGGGCTTTTGGCCATGGCTGCCAGCAATTTAAACTCGGTTGCGGTTAAGTCAACTAACTGTCCACGCAGGGTAGCCTGGCGGCGCAGCGTGTCTATGACCAAATCTCCATCGGCAAACTCCATAACTTCCGCCAGCACACCGTTGTTAGACCGGTAACGGCGCAGTACTGCGTGTACCCTGGCCACCAATTCTCCCGGACTAAAAGGCTTGACAATATAATCGTCGGCACCCAGCCCCAGGCCGCGGATACGCTCTTCTTCCGCACCTTTGGCGGTAAGCATAATTATAGGAATATTATTCCCCTGCCGACGCAGCTGTTTGCAAACATCTTCGCCGGACATATGAGGCAGCATTAGGTCCAAAATAATCAGGGAAAAATTAAAATCTGACACCAACTCCAGCGCTTGCAAACCGTCGGAGGCTTCCTCCACGGCAAAGCCTTCCTTTTCCAGATAGGCACGAATTACCCGGCTGATTTTCTCCTCATCCTCAACTACCAGAATCCTGTCCATGCAGCCACCCCCATTAAACCGTTAACGCCATTATAGAATATATACAGACAAAAGGAAAGCCGGTTAATCCCCGGCTTTCCAGATTAATTACAGTGCTGCTGTTTCCTGTGCAGCAGGTTGCTGTGTTTGCGGATGCATGGGGCAGTAGCCTCCGCCGCCGTTACCGCGCCCGCCCCGACGTCCGGGACCGAAGTTGTAATCTCCTTCGTTCATGCGCTCCTGGCGGTATTCCCAGCTCTGGTCCATCCGCTCACGGGCCAGATCTGCATCTTCGGGATTAACCAGGCCTGCTTCCACCTGCTTGTCCAGAATTTCCTGTCTCAGCTGATGCTGCTTTTCATAAAGCGCTTCCAGCTCCTCCTTTTGAACATCGGTCAGCGCTAAGGCAGCCGGCACCATAATGGCCAGCACCAAAGCAACCACCAGTGCAATCAGTACGCCTTTTTTCATGTTGTCCACCTCCTGAGGGGTTTTTAATGTACACTTTAATCATACGCCGTTAATTTGCAGAACTTATGGAGGAAATATGGAGAAGTTGTGGAGATGGAAAATCCAATTGTGGAGACATTATGAATTCACCGATTAGCCCCATTCCTTATAAAGTTTTGCCACATTCTAAAGATACAATAGCACTGCAAATAAATACTACAGGAGGTAGTGAGCATGAAAAAATTCTTTGTTGTTTCACTGATGGCGCTGACGTTACTTATGTTTAGCGGCTCGGCCTTTGCCAACTCTTCAAATCATGTAGCACAAATGGCAAGGATGCACGGCGGCGAGCACATCGCCGAGTGTGCGCAAACAATGGATCAAGGTGTTTCAGCTATGGCAACCGCTGACTGTGTGATGTAAAGGTAGCTTGCCATAGGATCACTTAAATACTCCCAAATTGCAATGCGACAGGGAACGTCCCTGTCGCACTTTTTTTTGTAAGCAATTATACATTTTGCAACTGCACAGTTATGGCGATATGCAGTATTGAATCGCACGCGTTGAGGGAACCGAATAAGCGCGCCTTTCTTACTGCGGATAATACGTATTACGCACTTCTTTTGCTTTATACATATTGTCGTCGGCTTCTTTAATTAACCTTTCAAAATAGGTGTCTTTGGCATTTTCCACACCGGCCACGCCTGCGGAGACAGTAACCCGGCCGAAAGGCTCGTTTTGCCGGTGGTATATTTCAGCTCCGTAAATACCGGTTACAATACGGGAAGCAATCTCATTGGCCTCTTGTCTGGAGGTGTTGGGCAGGCAGATTACAAATTCTTCCCCTGCGTAGCGGCCACAGACATCATAAGCCCTGATATTTTGCTGAATAATTTCCACCACACGTTTTAGCGTCTTATCCCCGGCCTCACGGCCATACATATCGTTATAGCTTTTAAAGCGGTCCAAGTCCATCATCACAAAGCTGATAGGCCCTTTTTCTCTTCGCATGCGGTCAAACTCTGATTTTGCGCGCATATCAAAAGCTCCCCGGTTCAAGACTCCCAGCAGCCAGTCATTTTGATTGGCCAGTACCAGTTGAGCATTGACACGATTTAAGTCACGGGTGCGTTCCTCCACCTTTACTTCCAGGCTCTTGGCATGCTGTTCTAAATTATCATAGGCTTCAGACAATCTTTCTTCCAGAAAATCAAATGCCGAGCTGACATTTTCTATTTCGTCGCCATCCAAGACCACATCTGCGGCTTTACCGTTAAAACGTGTCAAAGTATCTCTGAGCCGGGTATCCAAAGAAGTTATTGGTTGCACAACCACTCTGGACATCACAGAAGAAGAGCTGCCAAAAAGCAACAGGAGCATTAAGCCGTAGGTGGCAGATAAAATCAAACTGGTCCGATTAGCCCCGGCATAGGCCTCCTCCAGTGGTATCCGAATAGAGAGCGCTGAAACCAACTCTCCCGGTTCTCGCCCAAAGGAGCGCTCCGGTCCGTAATAATCTACAAGCCCCGCAGGGGCCTGCTCCGCAGTGCCGTGACACTGTATACAGCCTTCCTCCATATATTCACCGGGCTGCATATAAACAAAGTATGTTTTGTCATTCCAGTCCATAACTTCCCTGATTTCATCTATTTCGCCGCTATTAAAACGTCTTAGCGCTTCAACTTCGTAGTCATATGCTTCATTTTGCGGGCTGCGGGCATTAACCGCCACCTCTTTATAGTAGTAATTAACAGGGACAAGCGGATCCAGATGCTCATTTATCTGACGAATCATATAAGTGGACGACATCAGCTCAGGGATAAAATCATCCTCTCCCAGATCCGAGGCATCAAAGAAAGAAGGCTTTTGTTCCTGGTTAATAAACGTGTGAACCGCCAGGTTCTGTGAGGCCAGCACCTGACTAAGCCGGTACGCCTCCTGATTTGCCACCCGTTTCATATTAATATTAATCACGGAAATAAAGATTACCCCAAAAAAGATTAATAATAATAAAATAGGCCGATACAATTTGCCTTTAATACTTGTCTGCCCATCATTGAACAACAATCTCCGCAGTTTCATAAGCGCCCCCCGAAATCTCTGACGTAAACCGGTGTTGCTTTAAAGCGTAAACAAGCAAAAACACCTTTGGCAACCGGCTGTCATAGCGGCATTCCGCCTTAGACCCATAGCTTTGCGTCCCCGCTTTTCAACGGATTTGCCTTTTATACTGGTGCAATTAGTAACAGCTTTTTCTTCTATCTATTCTATTCTGTTCAACGTATAACAGGTTGGCCATACTGTCAACCCATGTATCTTAACAAAACATTAATGATGTCCACATTAAGATATTTTCCCTGCTGTAGCAGGGAAAACAAGGCTGTCCGGGGAATTTCCTCCCAAAGAGGTGATGGCAATGCATGTAATGGCACTAAGCTTTACTGACAGTGATTTTACAACCCCGGGAGCCTACCGGGAGTATTTGCTGCAAACCATCCCATCCACAGAAAATCGGGAAACACTGATTGTTTTGCCTTCCTTTACCGCACTGTACCTGGCTTATCTGTTCGGGGAACTGGCAGACGTGTACGGTTTGGACGAAGCAGCCCGCAAGTTTATTGACCTCCCGCAATCGTGGCACGACGACATAACAGCATTGCACCAAACCATCGCCCGGGATCTTAATGTTTGGCTGGTACCAGGCACCACGTTTGTTCGCAGTAATAGCCGCACCTACCACCAGTCCTGCCTTATTTCACCACAGGGTGAAATCATAGGCCGGCAGCACCAGGCCTTTCTCTCCCGCCGCGAACAACGGTGGGGCCTGTCCCGCGGTGACGATCTGCATGTTTTTAAAGCAGGAAACTATACCGTGGGCATCATCATCGGCACCGATGCCTGGTACCCGGAAACAGGCCGTATCCTGGCCCTAAAGGGCGCAGACCTGGTCTGTCACCCTGGTGCCATGCCCGCCGGGGACAACCGCTGGCGGCAGCTGGCTGCCATGTGGCAGCAGGTTCAGCAGAATCAGTTTTTCTGCGTGGAAAGCCAGCTAAACAGCATGATTGCCGGTGAAGATTTTGCTGCCGCAAGCCAGATCCATGCGCCCTGTGAAATGACGGAGGGGTTTACCGGTATCCTGGCCAAAGAGTCCGCTACCGGCCTGGCCCATGCCGTGCTGGAAGCTAACACCCGGCAAAAAGTAATCAGCAAGTACCCGCTGCTAAAGTTGCAAAACCCGGCAGCTTACAGGCCCCTGGCCTGTCCGGGAGGTGTAAACATTGAAGATTAGGGAATACCTTTTACATAAATATCTGGCCTGGCGCACCCGCCCTGCACTATTGGAGCGCCACTGGCGCAGTAAAAAAGTGCGCTGGCGGCGGACTGACGAGAAACCGGACCGAAAGAAAATTCCGGTGGGCGCAGTACAGCTTGAAGTAAAACTGACAGATAACGCCGGGGAGTATATGGATGAAATGTGCCGCATTACAAACAAAGCCGCCCGACAGGGCGTGCGTCTGTTAGCCTTTCCTGAATACAGCACTTTTCCACTGCTAGGCTACATTCCCGGTATCGAAAAGCTGGCCGAAGGAACAGCAACCGACAACCAGGAAGTCTCTGTTGCCGACCTGTTCCGTTTTGCCGGCCCGTTTTTTAACCGGGTAGCCCACTTTACCTTCTCTAAACTGGCATCAACCTTTGGTCTCTATATAATGTCCGGCAGCATGCCCTATCCTGTGGAAGACAGAGTGGTTAACCGGGCCTTCCTTTATGGACCGGACGGCCAAATCCTGGGCCATCAGGACAAAGTCCATCTGATGCCCATGGAGCACGCCTGGGGATTCTCCGCCGGCGACGCCTTCAATGTCTTTGACACGCCCCTTGGTAAACTGGCCATGCCTGTCTGTATGGACGCCACCTATTTTGAAACCTTTCGCATCCTGGAAAGACAGGGCGCTGAAATTGTCATGGTGCCCATCGCCAATGCCGAAGAGTACAACTACTGGCTGGCTTTGCGCGGCATCTGGCCCCGCGTCCAGGAAAGCATGGTTTACGGCATAAAAAGTGCTCTGGTAGGACAAGTGTTGGGCCATACCCTCACCGGTAAAGCCGGCATCTTTGCCCCACTGGAGCTCACGCCAAACCAAGACGGCACCCTGGCGGAAGCTAAAACCTTCGACAGCCAGGAGTTGGTCACCGCCACCCTGGATTTAGAAGCATTACACAACCTTCGCGCTACCCACCCCTATCTGGGTGACCAAAACCCGGCGCTGATAGCTAAATACAGCCCGGCACCCGATTCCTCAATGAAATGAGCACCATTAATTGGTGCTCATTTTTATGACGCTACGAACAGCCTTTTGTAATTGGAGCGGCTAGCGAACATTAAAAGCATCGGGAGGAAATGCAGCCTGTTCCCCTTCCTTTACTTCCCGCTCCGGGTAGAACCAGAAGATAATGCCTCCAATTAAGACAAATAACGCCGCCACAGGGCCGGTTAACTGTACGCCCAGTGGTTCCACGGCTGTACGGCCGAAAAATTGCAGCATGAGTCCGGTAACAAAGGTGGAAAGGCCCATCATAATTTTTAAAACCAACCCCTGGGTGCCAAAATACATGGCTTCACGACGCTGTCCGGACAAACCGGCTTCCAGGTCTGTAATGGAGGATACGATGGCATCGGGAAGCACAAACAGGCTGGACAAGGGAATCCCGGCCAGAGCCATTACCAGATAAGCATGAACAACCGGGTCCAGGCCAAAGGGCGGACGACCGAGAAAATAAAACTGCGGCAATATCAGGACAAAGAGCGCCATGGAAATAATCATCACCGCCTTGTGTCCTATTTTTTTTGCCAGAATATTAACCAGTGGAAAAGCAATAAATGCCACACCGAAAGCGGCGGCAAACAAGATGGCGGTGTCCTCCTCCGGACGGCCCAACAACACTGTAACGTAAAACGGCAGACCCAGTGTGATAATGTTAAAGCCAAACCAAAAAGCTGCGTTTCCTGCCAGATAAAAACGGAAAGCCCGGTTCTTTAACGTGGTAAGCACCGCATCCACCAGGCCCAGTGTGGCTGGTTGGGCATCGGCATATTCCCGCTCCTTTACCAGGACCGGTAAATACATTAGCAGCATGCCAATTATGGCGGTGGTCCAGATCATGCCTCTAAAGCCCATACTACCAATAAGCAGACCGGATCCCACCAGGGCAGCAGCTACTCCCAAAAGCGAAAACACCGCCCGGTACGTAGCCATATCCACTCGGTCGTGGGCAGTACGGGCCAGCTCCGGCATCAGCGCCAGGTATGGACAGACATAGACGGTAAACATGAAGAAATATGCTCCGGCCATCACTAGTAGATAAATCACATTAGCGGTGCCATGTTCTGCGGCCGGCGGATAAAACAGTGCCACAAACACTGCGGTGTACAGCAGGGCACCAACCATCAGAAACGGTGTACGCCGTCCCAGTCGGCTGCTGCTGTTATCCGACCAGAGGGCCACCAAAGGATCGGCAATAGCGTCCACTATCCGGCCAAAAACCAGAATGGAACCAAATATCGCCGGCAGCACCAGAGGGTTTTCCCCCTCGGTATAATAAAACATCAACCAGGTAATCACAATCCGATCCAGCATGGCCCACCCTGCCGATGAAGCAGCATAAAGCAGCTTACCTTGTACAGGCAGTTGTTTAATCATCATCCAAACCTCCCTGCCCTTTCTCTGCTTTTTGCCCGAAAACGTGCCAAAGGGCCGATGCAATAAAACCTGCCGAAGAAGCAAACGCATGCCCGGTGGAAGCGCGACCCGATGAGGGAGACACTGTCTCACAGCAGAAACCGCTGTCCATCACAGCCCGTTTGAAAAACCGTCCCTGATCCAGGTTCTGCCCCAGCAAATCATTGGCTGCCGCCAATGGCCAGGGATTTGCGGCATGGCGGGACGCAGCACCGGTAATATAACCTTTTTCCCGGTAGTACGGATTGTGGGAGGAATGAATCCAGCGTACGGTATTTTGCCAGACCGGTTCCTCTTTCTCACAGAAACCGTAATGAGGCAAAAGTTGCAGGCTTCCCGGCGGGTTATCATACAACTGAAACCGGCCGGTACCGTCAACGGCCCAGGCAAACATGGGGCCGTATGGGCCTTCCACCACACCGTATCTAAAGATTGCCTCACGGAGCAGCTTGGCAGCTTCATTCATGTCATAACTAAACTGCCATCCCTGTTTCTGCAGTGCACCCAAAAACTCCAAGGCTCTTTGCGCCAGAGCATTATCATAAACCAGATAAGGATACTTGACCGGATCATCTGAGGGATCCAAAAATGTTTCGTACAAACCTGTGGTTTCATCACGGCAACCTGACAGCTTTGCTGCCACCACAGTGAGGCCCCGCCTGATACATTCCTCTTCCAGAATCGAGCGGTCTCCTGTTTCCTGCAGGTACAGTTTTAGGGCCAGCACGTAGGAAGACAGTTGATCCAGTTCAAAGCCGGGATACAAAAGTACGCCGTTAATGTAATGGGCATGCTCTCCCGCCCGCTCCAGATGACGACGATAACAAGCCAAGAGCACCTGCTTTGCCCCTTCCGGCTCGCAAAGAAGCAGACCGGGAAAGCTCCAAAGTAACGTATCCCGACTCCAAAAAGCAGCACTAACGTAATAACGGGGGCTTCTGGAGGTAACCGGCACCCAGTCATCGGTATCGATGGCTCTGCCCAAAGCAAAGAAATAATTGAAAAAGAGATTACGGTTAGCCGCAGAGCCCAGTTGCTTCATGGGCAAATTACGTTCTGCAAGCCACTTTTCTGTCTGGGCCAATAAGGCCTGCCAACCATGACGGCGCAAATCCACCACTGTGGTTCCGGCACCGCTTCCTTCAATGTTAACGGCTATATAGAGAGGAACAACCAACTCTTCCCCGGGCATAAGTTTAGCCGCCTTACCCGCATCAGCCCGGCAGGCACCGCCTGTGGCAGGCCGCGACCACCAGGGCTCTGCCAAATCCAATCCCAATGCCAGCGAGACCAACGGCAAACCATCTCCCACATTTAACAGGAAGCTATTGGTCCAGCGGTCAAACTCGCAGCGGATACCGGCTGTAATTTGCCGGGCACGGAAAATATGGTGGATTATGCGGCCAAAATTTACGGAGAAACCGGCTTCTGTCATCACCGGGCGTCGGTGGTTGTTTTTTACCCGCAGTAAAAACACTGCGCCGCTATGTCCCGGGGGAGCAAAGATACTACCCCGCACAGTCAGAGAACCAACCGTGGCAGTAAAGGAGGGTAGCCAGTGCTTGCGGTAAGACCAGGCCAGCTTCAGGGAAACATCCCTGCCGTCCAATTTAAAATAAGGTTTGAGCAAAGGTTTATCATCGCCGCCGGCAAGCTCCAAAAGACCCAGCGACCCCATATGCAAAACCGTTGCATTATTAACGGCACCGTCCTTGGGGTTAATATCCGGAAATGATATGTACTCATTGCCATGCATAAATAAGGTACGGTACGAGTCAGCCTCCTGCGGCACCGTCAAAATATCTTCAGGCATCACGCATCACCTACTTTATTAAATTTATTCACTTGCAAATATAACTTGAGTATAACTTTGACACCAACAGAAAAAAACCTCTAACCAGGGGTCGGATCCGACATAACCACATTTCTTTAAAATCGTTTACTCTCGGGCTCCCCATTAGTTTAGTCAAAATATCGGACCTGACCCCTCATATTCTGCAATTCATTTTTATTTTTGGGTAAGCTGATAAAAGAAAGAACCGTCTCTGGGAGGTTTTGCTTTTGTACGGGAAAAAGCTAAAAAAAGCGGCCCTTGTGGGCACTGGATTATTAGGTGGAAGTGTGGCGGCTACTATTCTTGGCCGCGGGGCAGTTAACCGTGTCCATGACGCATCACTGAAAGTTTTAATGAATGATCTTTATGATGAAAATATCTGGGAGCTGGTTTCCGCAGCAACCCGACTTGGACTGCAGAATGTGGTGGAAACAAACTTGCGCTCCTCTGAGGGCAAGGTCATTGAAAGACCCATGGGCTCTCCCAAAAAGTTTCCGGGCCTGGAAGATTTGTTGTTTACCATCTCACAAATGTATAATCTGCCCATTCCCTTAGAGCAGACCACCGACTCCAGTGTAACCATCGGCAAAAAATCTGAAAAGCCGTTTACCATCAGCATGCCTATTATGATTGCGCCTATGGCCTACGGTGTGGCATTAAGCAAAAAAGCTAAAATTGCCCTGGCCAAGGGGTCGGCCATGGCCGGAACCGGTACAAATACCGGGGAAGGGCCATTTTTGCCGGAAGAACGCCAGGCTGCAAAATATTTAATCTACCAGTTCCATCGCGGCGACTGGGGTAAAACTCCGGGAATTATGCGGCAATGTGATGCCATAGAAATTCAGTTGGGGCAGGGCTCCATCAGTGGAGTAGGCCATATCTTCCATTCCAAGGATATGGACAAAGAACTGCGCACTGCCTTTGGCTTTCCCAAAGGAAGAGATGCGGTTGCCCACTCCATGCAGCCCGGTGTTTCCTCACCAAAAGATTTAAAAGATCTGGTGGATAGATTAAGAGATGTGGGCGGGGGTATTCCAATTGGCGTTAAAATGGCCGCCGGCAAATTTCTGGAAAAAGATCTGGAAATTATCTGCAATGCCGGTGTGGACTTTATTGCTCTGGAAGGAGCAGAAGCAGCCACCAAAGCTTCGCCACCAATTCTCCAGGATGATTTTGGTGTACCCATGATTTTTGCCATTTACCGTGCCGCCAGGTGGCTGGAGAAGAATAACTATAAGAACCAGGTCAGTCTCATCGCCAGCGGAAAAATGAGAACTCCCGGTGATATTCTTAAAGCCTGCGCCCTTGGTGCAGACGCCTGCTATATCGGGACCATTGCTCTCTTTGCCATGTCACACACTCAGGTTTTAAAAGCTCTGCCCTTTGAACCTCCCACTCAGGTTGTATGGTACCACGGCAAATACCAGAACAAGTTCAACATTGAAGAAGGGGCTAAATATCTCAATCAATTTTTGCGCTCCTGCAAGGAGGAGATCAATCACGGGATCAAAGCCCTGGGCAAAACAAGCCTGCAGGATGTGGGATTGAATGAATTAATGGCCACCTCGGAAATGGTCTCCAAAGGCTGTAACCTGCCCATGGTGTATGAACCTTACGGCTAAGATAAAGCTTCTGTCCAAAACAGAGGCTTTTTTTTTTATATATTTTCATTGACAGAATGATATGCACACGCTAAGATGTTAGTGAGTACTAACATAATATGCAGGAGGGCTAATTGTGCAAAAGTTATTCGCAAGGCTTAGCGAAAAGATCATGAAGAAACCGGTTCTTACCGTGTTTTGCGCTTTACTGGTTGCTGTTTTTTTCGTAGCAGGGGTATTACAAATCAGGATGGCTACAGGAAATGAGACGTTTATCAGAACCGATACAGATACCTATCGTAACAACCTCCAGCTGGAGAATACCTTCGGCGGAGAAAACATTATGATTCATCTAAAAACTGAAGATATGGCCGATTTACTGACGGTTGAAAACTTAGACCGATTTGATACTCTGGAAAGACGATTGCTGCAGAATGAGAATGTGTACTCAGTAATCGGACCGGCCTCCACAGTCCGGCACATCACGGCAAAACAGGCAGATAACATCCTGGACAATGTGGGCGAGATGCGTGACGGACTGGCGGAAATGAGTGAAAGACTGAGTGATATCGCTCTTGCCATGACAGAAATGGAGGAAAACGCGCCGGAAATCGATTTTTCACAAATGACCGGCCAGTTTGAGCAATCCTCCAAAGCACTGGAGCAACTCATTGCCGGTCAGCAACAACTGGGTACCGGTATTGACAATCTCACCAACGGTTACGGTGAGTTCGGCAACATGGTAACCGATGTGGCGATAAATGTAGAGCAGATTGGCGGCGGTCTGGAGGCAGAACTGCAAAAACTGCCGCTGCCGGAACAAGAAAAGCAGGAACTTTTGCAAAAAACAGCAGGCCTGCGGCAAAGTGCTGCTGCGCTAAACCAGGCAGGCAGCAATATGCTGGCCATTGCTGATGAATCACAGTCTCTGCAACAAGTACCTCTGCAGACTGCTGACGGACTCACCGCCATGCAGCAGGGCCTCACGGCTCAGTCCGGGCAGCTGTCGGCAATGGAAAACGAAATTCCCGACATCAGCCAATTAGCAGAACTGGGTGAAGGGCTGGAAACATTTTCGGAGAAGCTGCTCCATATCTCACAGGGGCTGGACACGTTGTTAGAAAACAGCAACATTATGAGTCCCGCTCTGCCGTCCAATCAAGACACTCTGGAAATGATTTTATATGATGACGGTGACCTGCGGCCCATGTTCTCCCAGATGGTTATTGATGACTATAATGCCCTATTGGTGGTCCGCCTTACCGGCAATGCAGCAGACAGCCAAATCGAAGAAGTGGTTACCCTGATTAACAACACTCTGGATCGTGATCCGTTAGAAGGCACAGATGTTACAGTAACCGGCAAACCGGTACTGGATATTGCCCTACGCACAGAAATGAGAAGCAGCATGCAAAGAATGGTCATCAGTGCCCTCATTCTAATGGTGATTATTGTTTCTGTGGTGTTTAAAGTGCGCTGGCGCCTCTTCCCTTTGGTTGTTAACTTCGGTGCGGTAGTAGCTTCCATGGGATTGATGGCGCATCTGGGAATTCCCATGACCATGGTATCCATGGCCGCCTTTCCCATTCTAATCGGACTGGGCATAGATTACTCAATCCAGTTCCATAACCGGTACGAGGAAGAATATGTGACTGAGGAGGCAAACAACAATGAGATTTAACCGGATTTTTAGAAACACCTACAAATATATGGGCCCTTCTGTCTTGATTGCCATGGTGGCCACCATTCTGGGTTTTACCGCCCTCTTTATTTCTCCGGTGCCGATGATTGCCGATTTTGGCAAAACATTGACCCTGGGCCTTGCGGTAAGCTTCCTGGCGGCCCTAATCATTCTTACCACAAACCTGTATATCAGGGATAAATATTTCTGTGACCATACAGCAGCAAAAGCCTGCCAACTTCCCCCGGAAAACAAGTGGTTGGAAACAATGCTGGCTAAACTGACAAAGCTTGTGCTGTCCAAAAAGTTCCTGATTCTCACCATATGCCTGGCCATTACAGTCTGGGGGTTTTTCGGTGATACAAACGTGGGAGTGCAAACAGACATTGAAACCTTTATGCCGCAGGACACTCCGGAACTTGTTGAAATCCGGGAATTTCGGGATCTGATGGGCTCCACCGACCAACTGGCCATTATGGTTCAGGGTTCTGACTTGTTAGACGATAAAAATCTGGCGTGGGTAGATACCTTAACCACAGGAGTGGAAAATCAGTTCCCTGAAATCATCGATAGCACAGTCTCCATAACCGGGCTGTTTGGGGAGACAGTGGACAACGAAACACTTACGAAACAAAACATGTCGGACTTTCTGGACGACCTCCCTGAAACCCAGCGGAAGCTCTTTATTGATGAAGACCGGCAAACAACTATTATCACCCTTAATATTGCCCGCTTAGAAAACGATTCGGTAAAGACCTTTATTAATGACCTTAATCAATACCTGGCGGATAATGAACTGCAGGGTATAGAACCTACCGTTACAGGTCAGGCAGTAATCGATGCCGAGATGTTGTCGGCCCTAACCAGCGGACGGATGGAAATGTCACTTTTGGGAATCGGACTGGTATTTATGGGACTGCTGTTTATTTACCGCAGCTTCCTCAAAGCCATTGTCCCGGTCTTTCCCATCAGCCTTATTATCGGCTGGTCAGGGGGAGCCATGTATCTTTTGGGTCTGGATTACACGCCGCTAACAGCAACCATGGGGGCCTTAATTATCGGAATTGGTACGGAATTTACAATTCTTTTGATGGAAAGATACTTTGAAGAGAAAGCAAAAGGCGCCTCCAAGGAAGAAGCCATGGTTACAACCGTAAGCAAAATCGGGCAACCAATTCTGGCATCAGGCCTGACCACCATCGGCGGGTTTAGCGCCCTGCTTTTCTCAGACTTCCTCATTCTCAGAGAATTTGGGGTTGTGACCCTGCTTAACATCACATTTTGCCTTATCAGCGCCTTGGTTGTTCTGCCCCCGCTAATCATTATGCTCGACCGAAACAAAACAAAATCCGTTTCTGCTGTTAACCCAGCCTAGCAAAACAAAAGCATCACTCCCAACACAATGGGGGTGATGCTTTTTTCATACTTCGTTTTTAGATTTTCAGGTTTACACAGTCTTCCAGAAGTGCGCACAACCCACAGGTTTTATCTGCCTGATGGCTTTGAACGGCCAATACTCTGAATGTCTCTTTCCCTGCTTGCAGATGCCGGTTTTTCCCTGAAGGGACCACGGTGACATCACCCTCAGTCAAAGGGTAGGTCTCTTTCTCAATTACCACCGCCCCCTCACCTTCGATGACAAACAACAAGACAGGGGCATCTACCACACAATTTTCCGCAGCTTGCCCGGCCTCAAGCTTTACTTTCACCGCTTTGACATCCGGGTTATTAAAGACCATATTTTTCATGCCAGGTTCAGTGGAAAGTATGTTAACTATTTTCTGCACCACCATCACCTCTTTCTTTTTCGAACCGCTCCAGAAGCGGATCAATCGCATTTTGCAAAAACATTTCCAGATCTTCTTTATAATTTGTCTTCTTGGGCACGAAAATTCCACTAAGGATATAACCGGTTATCAATCGTACCAACAGCTCTCTCTGCCTGAGCGGATACACTGAAAACACCTTTTCAATTCTGGCCATTACACCCGCAATGGGATTTTCATTTCTTTCGGCCAAAAAGCTTTCCATAACCACCAACCGTACCAAGTCCCGCTCTTCCAACAGAAAGCGGAGTTGGTTCTCCATTAGATCCCGGACAGTTTTACGCACGTCACTTTGCTCGTTAACATCTAGACTATCTAAATACGAAACCAGCGGGTGGATGACAGCAAGGAAAATTTCATCCTTGGTGGAAAAATGCCTAAACAGCGTCATCTCCGAAACCCCTGCCTCTTTGGCAATTTGCACCGTAGTGGTCCCTTTGTATCCGTTGGTAATAAACAGTTTCTTTGCCGCTGTTAAGATGGCCTGTTGTGTTTCCGCTTTCTTCATAATTCCCTCCAGTGTTAGTGTCAGCTAACTTTAGCTTACGCAAGCCCTCTATTAATGTCAAGTATTACCGTTATTTCCACGGCAAGCATGCATTGTTAGCACATACTAACATTATGGGCTGTATTTACACAACTGTCAAGAGAGTGCTTAACAAACATAAAATTATGTTTAGCTCTGTACATTAGAAATTTATAATTTATAATGAAATTACTAACCCCTTATCTGTCAAAATCAGCCCATATAGGGCATGCACATCAGTTGATGCCTTAAGAAAAATCACAAAACCTGAGGAGCGATTAATATTGAAAATTATACTGGCACCGGACAGCTTTAAAGGCAGCCTGACGGCAACCGAAGTAACCGAAAGTATGGCCCGTGGCGTACAGCGGGTCTTTCCCCAGGCAGAAATCATTAAGCTACCGTTTTCCGACGGCGGCGAGGGCTTAGTCCATGCACTGGTAAATGCCACAGGAGGAGAAATCCGCAAGCAAAAAGTGACCGGCCCTCTTGGTGAGGAGTTATTGGCTTTTTGGGGTGTTCTGGGGGACCGGGAAACGGCAGTCATTGAAATGGCTGCTGCCTCAGGCTTGCTTCTTGTTCCTGAAGAAAAAAGAAACCCTCTGATTGCCACCACCTATGGTACCGGAGAGCTAATTAAAGCAGCTTTGTCTGCAGGCTTTACCAGGCTCATTATCGGGATAGGCGGCAGTGCCACCAATGACGGTGGAGCAGGTATGGCTCAGGCTCTGGGGGCAGGCCTCACAGACCATGAAGGAAACGAACTCCCCTTTGGCGGAGCAGCACTGGCCCGCCTGGCCCACATTGACACCTCCCAGATAAACCCATTAATTAAGGATGCAGAGATTCTGGTTGCCTGTGATGTCAACAATCCATTAACAGGCCCAACAGGAGCATCGGCAATATACGGCCCTCAAAAGGGAGCTACCGCAGAGATGGTGGCCCAGCTGGATGAAAGCCTGAAACATTACGCGCAAATAATTTTGCGCGATCTAAACATCGCCGTGGAACAAATCCCGGGAGCAGGCGCTGCAGGGGGACTGGGCGCCGGCATCATGGCCTTTCTCGGTGGTTCCCTGCGCTCCGGGATTGACCTGGTTATGGATACAGTAGGTTTTACCGAAAAACTGGCCAATTGCGATCTGATCATAACCGGGGAGGGCAAACTTGATGCCCAGTCGGCCTATGGCAAAGTGCCGGTAGGCGTGGCTCGTAAAGCTAAGGAGAAAAAAGTTCCCGTTGTGGTCCTGGCCGGCAGTGTTGAAACAACAGCAACAGCGCTTCACCAGGAAGGGGTTACAGCCTTTTTTTCAATCTGCACCGGTCCAATGGAACTAGAGCAGGCCATCTCCCAAACCGCAGCTCTATTGGAGCATACCACAGAAGAGGTGCTGCGGTTATGCAAAGGCACCTTTCTAAGAAAGTAAAGACTGGCAACCTTCAGTCATTTTTCTTGTTACGCTCCTTTGGAAATTGCAGGTTCACTAAGTCGCTTTTCCGGTAACACCAGGCTAATTATACTACCGGCTAACGCAGCAGCGGCTGCCACCAGAATCGCATATCTGTATTGACCGGTTCCGTCATATATCACTCCGGCAATCCAGGGTGCAGTTAAACCCGCTATCCCCCATGCCGTCATTAACATACCAAATACTTTAGCCAGTTGTTCTCTGCCAAAATAGACTGATACTGAAAGCGGGTAAGTGCAGGCGTTTGCTCCATAGGCAAAACCAATGAGAAGCATAGCAACAAGAGCAACCCAGACAATGGGGAAAAAAGCCAGGGCCAGTAAAACTGTAGCAGCGGAAGCCATTACCACCGTCAGAACCCGCCTGGCAGGAAAGTGCTGGCTTAGCCATCCTCCGCTAAGACGACCGGTGACATTGCCGATATTGACAAACATTGTTCCCAGTGCAATCTGAGCAGGAGCTCCCCCATACGCACTGATAATCCCTGCAGCATGGCCGATTACCATCAGGCCGGCCATGGCTCCCAGACCAAAACCAAACCACAGAACAACAAAAATTTTATTATTTACCGGTGCCGCATCCTGATACACTGCTACAGGAGGACAGGCCATGGTGGTGCCTGCCAGGACCAATAACATCCCCACAATCACCGCTGCAAACAATAAAAACAATGCCAAAGCATAAAAAGTGTTCCACACGCCAAGCGCTTCGATGGCATAAACAAGTATGGGCGCAGAGACCACAGAACCCACTGCATAACAAGCGGTTACAAACCCTGTGGCTACTCCGGTATTATGCTGCAATTCCGTATTAATCAGCTGCAGCGTCAGATTATAACCTACGCCATTGGCAATACCATAAATTATGCCATAGCCCACAATAACAACAGGCAATGACATACTGCCGGCGGCAACAGCTATTCCCAATGCCCCGACCAGCAACGCACCGGAGGCCACAGCAGCAGCACGTACCCGCCGGTAAACCGGTGCGCCAAATAATACGCCCAGTGTAAAACAGATGGTGGCAAAGGAAAATACAGCGCTAACCTCGGAACGAGAGACAGCAAGAGTTTGCTGCAATGGCTCCAAAAAAACACTCCAGGCATAAAAAGAACCCAGTGAAAAGTTTAATAGACTACAGCCGGCAATTAAAATAATGGGACGCTTTTTTCTGTTGATCTCCTGCAACAAGACACTTCCCCCTCAGATATTGTTCAGAATATTTGCAAAATTATATTTGTAGCATTCTACTGCTATAATGAAATTCCTGCTAACACAATGAAAACTGAAACTTAGCTTGTAGGCCGGTAAATCAAAAGCCCCCATCTTTCTAGCGAGATGGGGGCTTCCATGTCTAAGCATACGTCTAGTCACAACCAGATCACTATTAATATTTACCTGACAAACCTACCACCAAATAAAAGGGACAATACAAACAATACTACAAAGATGAAGAAAATAAACCGGGCAATGTCAGCAGAAGCCTGTGCTATGCCTGTAAAACCAAAGATTGCGGCAATTATGGCTACAACCAGGAAGATTAACGCCCATCGCAACAAGCTAATCACCTCCGATTATTTGTTTTTTTGATTATCATCATTCTAACACCTTCACAGGCCGTTATTATTACAAAAAAAGAAAAGCCGGCCTCATCCTCAGGATTGCAAGCTTTCATTAATCACTAGGGTATGTTTTTTTCGTAAATCAAGGTTTTAGTTCTGGTTGCTCATAAACATTTCCCAGTACTTCCATGGCCATATCACTTTTTATAAATAACTCTTCACCCTGAACATCAACATAGTATACTGCCCCTCTTCCCTCCACATGCCCGGTATATTCTTTTCCGGTCTGGGAATCTGTTATCTTTACAATGTCTCCAACATAGACCGGCTTCTGGTTTACATCTTTAATACCAAGAGACTGCATTAAAATACAGTCCCGCCCGATTTTATGCATACGGTTTGCAAAGCCGTATTTGCTGTCAAGTATAACCTCGCCGGTATGAATCTGCAAAACCTGTACCGGAGACATCTGCCACTTATATGTCCATTCCTTAGACGCTGCGTCAAACGACTGCTTAACTTTGTACCAGATGCGAAACATTGGGATATCCATCTTCTCACCTCCCTCTTATGGTGCCTATTTGCCACAAAATTAATTTGACCATAATCTGCCATTTATTATATTTAGCATTTTATGCCCATCGCTGAGAAATACTAACTTAAGTATTCACATAAAGGGGCGTTAATCTTTGAAATACAATAAGCCATTATATGCAGTTTTAATCGGAATGGCAATTGCATTTATCTTTGAAGCGTATACTCAGATCGCCAAGCTTCTTGGCCTTACCCCATTGAGTATTTTTGAAACGAACAGTTCTTTATTTATGGCCGAACCAAGCTGGATCATCGGCCTTTTAACAACGCCGCTTACGGGTGCTCTGGTCGGCTTCGTCATTTATCAAATGACCCGTTATGTAGGAGAAGATTATCTCTATTTAAAAAGTGCCCTGTTTAGTATGTTTACCTGGGCCGCAGTTCAGATTATGATAAGCTTTGCCGGACAATCGGATATGGTTCATTCGGTTAGCGGCAATGTGGTTATGGCAATGGGCGCAGCCCTTGTCGGAGCTCTGGCTGGCTACTTAATCAGTAAATTCCTTTTAAGCAAAACGGATAGCATAAAATAAAGCATAAGTTTGCCAATTGCAAACTTATGCCCCGAGTTACTTATGAATGTATTTTGGCGGGAGTAGGTGGGAATCGAACCCACCACGGACGGATCAACGCCCGCCATTGGATTTGAAGTCCAAGGCCCTCACCAGGTAGACATCTACTCCCACCTGCTATTATGCCTGAAAAAGCCCTGAAAATCAAGGTCTTTAAGGATGTAATTATTCTCAGATATGAGAACTGCCTATCTTAAGTAAGATCCCAGGATTACCTGAAAAGTAAACAAAGAGGCTCGAGCAGAGCCTCTTTGTGGTTCTAATACTTTTGGACCGGAATTTGCACTTCTGTTAGCCATTCTTCCGGATTGTCTTTATTCCATATTCCGTCAATATAGGACTCGCGGGGCAGGCCTGTTATCTGGTAGCCGTTTTGTTCAATCCAGTTCATCAGTGCCGCGTAGGCTTTACCGATGGTGCTGTACGGCCCTTTGTGCATCACAGAGGCTGCCGTTTCTACCTTTTCAATTCGTTTAAACTTCATGGTTTCCGTATCCTCACCAAACCCGGTAACGGCTTCGCAGATTTCCACGTCTATATCTGTTTCTTTGTATTCCCCGTCGTGGTAGATGGTGAAACAATATTCGGGAGTTTGGCAGGTCAGGTTTTGTGCTTCCATTTGTTTACCCATTTCAGGATAAAGGGTGTTAAAAGCTTCGTAGTTGGGGATTACCTTACGCATTGAAGCCACAATCACTTCCGGCAATTCTTTGATAAGCACATTATATTCCATATTTTTGGCCTCCTGTTTAATAGAATCAAGATAAAACTCAATGCGGTTTAGTTTTTCCTGCTCCTCTCTGAGGGCACGGGCAATCTCCTGTTGTTTGCTTTCCAGGATCTCAATCATTGTGGCAGGAGTGTCTTGCTCCAGGGCCGATTTGATTTCCTGCAGGGAAAAACCAATGCCTTTCAATGCCAGGATTCTGTGCAGCCGCGGCAGCTGGCTGGCCGAATAAAAACGGTAGCCGGTAAAATCATCCACATATGCAGGTTTAAGTAACCCTATGTCGTCATAGTGTCTCAGCGCTTTGACCGATATTTTGTTGAGTTTGGAAAACATCCCGATTTTAAACATAAATCTCCTTTTGGGTGCGCACCAGTTGATTTATGATTTAAGTATAATTCCTCCCCTTACAGGAGAGTCAAGTTTTTTTAAAAAATATTTTTTTACATGTAAAAACACCACCTGCGCAAGGTGGTGTTTCTAGTAGAACAAGCTATTTTTTTGCTGTGAGATTCAGCACCACAAACCATGCCGGCATAAGAAGCAAAAAATGTGTTAGAGGTCTTTGGCGCTATAGATTCCCTGTGATATTTTCATGGATACCAGATATAAAGTTAATACCACCACTCCGGCAAGCGCACCGGGAAGCCAGTTAAAAACATCGGACAGACTGTTAATGATATCTACTGCGAAAACCAGATTGCCGGCCATATACTGTTCCACTATAATGCGGGGCAAAAAGAAGAATCCCAGGAAGAGAAAAATGCTGAGGGTGCGGGTTGCAGCAGAGCCAAAGCGGAAGTAAAGCGGGTAATACAAGGTTGCGGCGAAAGCAACCAATGCTGCAGAAAAATAGATATCACTGCCAATAATAGAGCGAGGAGCGGCTATGGGCAGGGGTAAGATGTTAACCAAAATGGCTGTGAAGTATAGCATGACCAATCCAATTACCATATAGACAAAGACAGCAATATATTTGGCTGTTACTATACTGCTTCGCAGCACCGGCATACTGCTAATCAGAATATCACTGTTATTTTTTTCATCATTGGTGCTTGCTGTGATTAAAAACATATAGGTGACAATCACACCGCCCATAATATAGATAAATCCCTGAAATGCTTCGTTGGAAAAGACGATGAGCATAAAAAAGTTGTAGAGAAAAACAACCAGAAAGGTTTTCTTTTGTATTAACAGGTCCTTCGTTATCAGATGAATCATTATGCTTCCCCCTTTACCGTATAAAGCATGATCTCTTCCAGGGATGCTTTTTCGATTAGCGCCCGCCCATCGAACATCCGGCGGGCAGCATCGGCATCTGCCGTCAGGCCCTCAAAACCGTAAGGGCTGTTTCTCAGGCCCACAAACTGTTTTTTCATCTCTGTATCCAGTAACTCAGAGCTGCCTTTAACCAAAGCGTAGGTTTCAAACACCGCATCTTTTTCCAAACTGAATATCAGTTTGCCGTTATTTATAAAGGTGATGTAATCTGCCGTGCGATCCAGGTCACTGGTTATATGGGTGGAAAACAATATGCTGCGGGTTCCGTCCTCAATCATTTCAGCGAAGATATCAAGCAATTCTCGGCGAAAAACCGGGTCCAGGCCGGAGGTGGGCTCATCGAGTATAATGAGTTCCGCATGGTGTGATAAGGCAACAGCCAGAGCAAATTTGGCTTTCATCCCTTTGGAAAACTGCTGAATCTTTTTCCCCCGTGGAAGGTCAAAACGCTTCAGATAGGTGTTAAAAACCTGCTTATCCCACCTTTTATAAAAGGGAGCCAAAATTGCCTGCAATTCCATGGGTGTGAGCTCTTCATAAAAGTGGTTATCGTCATAGACAAAACCTATACGCTCTTTTACTGCAATTTCATTTTCAAGATTATCCATACCAAAAAGACGCACCGTGCCCGCATCCCTTTGCAGCAAATTCATAATCAGCTTTATTGTGGTTGTTTTACCTGCTCCGTTTGGGCCGATAAAACCCATAATAAAACCCATCTTCATTGTAAACGTCATATCCAGAGCAAAGTCGGGATATGACTTCTTAAGATCATTGACTTCCAGAACATTTTCCATTTATTTTTCCTCCCATAACAGTCGTAGCATTTCCTGTAGTTCCTCTAAGCTGATATTTAAAACGCGGCTGTCATCTACGATTTCGGCCAGTTTCTCTTCAATTATCCGCAGTCTTTTCTCACGCAGCAGCTCTTTGTTTTGCAGTGCTACAAACGATCCCTTGCCGGGTACAGTCTCAACAAACCCTTCCTGCTCAAGCTCCTCGTAAGCTCGCTTTGTAGTAATCACACTAATCTGTAGATCCTTTGCCAGCGTGCGAATTGATGGCAACGCACTACCTGCCTTTAACTCTCCTTTAAGAACACTTTCTCTGATTTGCCTGGCCACCTGCTCATAAAGCGGTTCATCTGAGGCATTGGAAATTATAATCCGCAAATAATCACCACCCATACTGTATATGAACAGTATATACAGTATGCACACTATTGTCAATAGTTTAAGTAGAAGTATATCTGCCCACAAAGAGAGGGAATATAAGTATAGTTCAATTTTACTGATTGGATGTGAAAAGTTTGAAGACATATCTGGCTTTAGGTATTAAGTTTGCCATGACACTTTTTGCTGCAGCTGTTGCTGCTTTAATTTCCGGATTGACTGATTGGTGGTTGATTCTGTTGGTTGGCCTGGTTGGCGCAATTGTGAATTTCATTATTGGCGATATGGTAATACTTCCCGGCTTTGGTAATATTGTAGCCACCATTGGTGACGGAATCACTTCAGCACTGCTGGCCTATGTCATTATCATCAGACAATGGGCGGGAGTAAGTGTGCTGCTTTTTGCCATCTCCTTTGGGATTCTTGTGATGATCGGTGAATATTTCTTTCATAGGTATCTTAAAGGGAAGAAGCTCTCAACCAACCCCTTAGAATGAAGCATCCTCATTGGATGCTTCTTCTTTTTTATTCAGTTTGAATAGGTGCATTATGCTTTTAAATAAGTTAAAACTAATCCTGAGTGGCAAAAAAATTGAAAGGAGCATACTATGGCGGATAAAAAATTTAAACAGACGTTTATGGGTATACCTATTGAAAAGCACGACACTGCAGCCTGGGCCGATATAGAGGAAATGAAAGCAATTTCGCAGGTGAATCTGCCTGCGGAAGAAGATATCCGTAATGCCAAGGAATATGTGGATACCAACCAAAAGTAGAAAAGCAGGAAGGCGTTTGCCTTCCTGCTTTTTTGCTAAAGTACAGTGTTTTCTGCCAGGTGTTTATACTTTTCATATCGTTCCCTGGCGTGATGGGCGGCAAGTTCGAACATTTCCGGGGCAATGTCGGGAAAGACATTCTTTAGCTGTGCGTAACGGATTTCTCCGTGAATGTACTCTTTAAAATCACCCTTGGGTTCTTTGGAATCCAGGATAAAGGGATTTTTGCCTTCCTGTTTTAAGTCGGGATTGTATCTAAAGAGATGCCAATACCCTGCTTCCACAGCCTTCTTCTCCTGCAGAATGCTGGTACCCATTCCTGTTTTAATACCGTGGCTCACACAAGGTGAGTAGGCAATAATCAGGGAAGGCCCTTTATAGCGCTCCGCTTCCAGAATGGTTTTCATGGTATGGTTCATGTCGGCTCCCATGGCGATTTGCGCTACGTAAACATAGCCGTAGGTCATGGCCATTAAGCCCAGGTCTTTTTTGCGGTTCTTTTTACCCGCTGCCGCCAGTTTGGCCACCGATGAGGTGGGTGTGGACTTGGAACACTGGCCGCCGGTATTGGAGTACAGTTCCGTATCCATAACAAAGATGTTGATATCATCTCCACTGGCCAGCACGTGATCCACACCGCCAAAATCAATATCGTAGGACCATCCGTCGCCGCCGATGGCCCAGACGGACCGTTTAATCAGGTAGTCCTGTCTCTTCATGATTTCGGCAACGGTATCGTTACCGGAGTAATCATTACCGGCAATAGCGGACAAAATCTGCTTGGTGGCCTCCTTAGAGGCTTCAGCATCATTCATGCCGTCAAGCCACATCTGAAATGCTTTTTTCAGATTATCATCAACGGAGGACTTCATGGCCTGGCGCATCAACTCCGCCAGCCTTTCTCTGATCTGCCGCACGCCTAAAAACATGCCGTAGCCAAATTCCGCCGCATCTTCAAAGAGCGGGTTGATCCAGGTGGGGCCTTTTCCTTCAGCGTTTGTTGTATAGGCTACAGACGGAGCGCTGGCTCCCCAGATAGATGAACAGCCGGTGGCATTGGAGATCATCATTCTGTCGCCAAAGAGCTGGGTTAAAAGCCGGATATACGGGGTTTCACCACAGCCCGGGCAGGCGCCGTTAAATTCCAACAGCGGCCGGACAAACTGGATTCCCTTGACAGTGTGTGGGTTTACCCGCTCATCTTTACTACGGATGGTGGTAGCAAACTCCCAGTTTTCATTCTCCATCTCCATTTCCTGCTCCGCCGGCTTCATAATCAGTGCTTTGCCTTTAGCAGGGCAGACATCAGCACAGTTACCGCAGCCGGTACAATCCATGGGAGCAACCTGAATACGGTACTGAAGGTCTTCCAGGCCTTTACCGGAGGCTTTCTTTGTCTTAAATGTATCCGGTGCCCGCTGTACCTCCTCATCGTCCAGCAGGTACGCTCTGATGGTGGCATGGGGGCAAATATAGGCGCACTGGCCACACTGGATGCACTTATCTATTTGCCATTCCGGCAGCATGGGTGCTATCCCGCGCTTCTCATACGCTGTTGTCCCTAAGGGGAATGTCCCGTCTTCCATCCCTTTAAATGTGCTGACCGGCAGTTCGTCTCCTTCATGCCGGGCCATGGGCCGCTGGATATTCTGAACAAAGGGAGGTTCTTCTTTGACAGGAGCATTTTCTGCCTGAGCCGTTGACCATTCTCCTGGCACTTCCACTTTGTGCAGGGCTTCAATGGCCCGGTCCACGGCGGCAACATTCATATCTACAATGTTTTGCCCTTTTTGTCCATACATGTCTTCAATTGATTTTTTCAGATGTTTTATGGCCTCATCTACGGGGAGTACTTTAGCCAGTTTGAAGAAAGCTGCCTGCATAACCATGTTGATTCTGTTACCCAGGCCCACCTTATCAGCAATGGCTTTGGCGTTTATTATATAGAACTCTATATTGTTTTTAGCCAGATACTGTTTCAGCGTTGCCGGCAGCCTTTCCTCCAACTCGTCGGGCTGCCAGGAACAGTTTAGGACAAAAGTGGCACCTTTTTTTAAACCTTTGAGCAGGTCGTAGTGGTAGATAAAGGCCGGATTATGGCAGGCAATATAGTCGGCGTCGTAAACCAGGTAAGGAGAGCGAATCGGTTTTTCACCAAAACGCAAATGAGATACGGTGGTACCGCCGGACTTCTTGCTGTCGTAAGAGAAGTAGGCTTGTGCATAGAGATCCGTATTATCACCGATGATTTTGATGGCTGTTTTATTTGCGCCCACCGTACCGTCTGAACCCAGGCCCCAGATTTTGCAGCTGACGGTGCCCTCAGGGGTGGTATCGACGATATCGGTTTCCGGCAGGGATGTATGGGTAACGTCATCTATAATCCCCATGGTAAAGCGGTCTTTGGGGTTTTTTTCTTTTAAGTTGGCAAAGACGGAGATTATCTGCGACGGACGGGTATCTTTGGAGGAAAGGCCGTACCTGCCCCCCACCACAACCGGTGCCGTATTGGAATCTTTAAATGCTTTAATTACATCCAGATATAGCGGTTCTCCCGCAGAACCGGGCTCTTTTGTCCTGTCCAGCACTGCCACCGCTTTAACGCTTTTGGGCACTTCCTGTAAGAAATGCTTTTCCGAAAACGGCCGATAGAGATGGACTTTAACGGCACCCACCTTTTCACCTTTATCCAGCAGATAGTCTATGGTCTCATAGATCGTATCGCACACAGAACCCATGGCAACTATCAGGTACTCTGCATCTTCTGCGCCGTAATAGTCAAACAGTTTGTAGCGGCGCCCGGTGATTTGGGCGATTTTGTCCATGTAGTCCAGCACAATCTCAGGAATGGCATTATAGAACGGATTGGCACTTTCCCGTTGCTGGAAATAGATATCGGGATTCTGTGTTGTGCCTCTGACCACCGGATGCTCGGGGTTTAGAGCCCGGTTTCTGAACTCATCAATGGCTTTTTGGTCCACCAGGGTTCTTAGGTCATCATGGTCAATAACATTAATTTTTTGGATTTCATGGGACGTTCTGAATCCATCAAAGAAATGCAGGAAGGGGACTCTGGCTTTAATGGCACACAGATGGGCCAAACAGGCCATATCCATCACTTCCTGCACATTGGAGGAGGCAAGTAGTGCCACTCCTGTCTGACGACAGGCCATCACATCCTGATGATCCCCGAAGATGGACAGGGCATGGGCGGCAATGGAGCGGGCAGACACATGAAGCACCCCGGGCAGAAGCTCCCCGGCCATCTTATACAGGCTGGGAATCATCAAAAGCAAGCCCTGGGACGCTGTATAAGTTGAAGTCAGGGCGCCGGACTGCAGAGAACCGCGCATGGCGCCGGCCGCTCCTGCTTCCGATTGCATTTCTATAACCTTTACCGGCTGGCCGAAAATATTTTTCATGCCGTGTGCGGACCACTCATCAACGCCTTCTGCCATGGGTGTTGATGGTGTAATGGGATAAATGGCAGCTACCTCCGTCAGTGCATAGGAAGCATAGGCTGCTGCCTGGTTTCCATCCATGGTCTTTGTTTTTCCCATTTAAATTCTCCTTCACTGTTTGTTTACTAGCTTTATTATTACAATGATGTGTGAGAAGAATGTATGAAGAATTCCTTTACCTGACATTGTTGATGAGAAAACTATTAAACCTACCGGCAAGCTTCGACATTTCGCTGGAAGTTTTTATGCTATACTACAGGAAAATTATTTTTAACAGGAGGACCATGAGGAGATGAGTAATTATGAAAGAATGCTTTTTGAGCAGAACTACAACCACGTAAAAAAACTCATGGTTATATATTGCTGCAATACACAGCAGGCCGAGGATTTTACCCAGGAGGCCTTTTACCGCGCTTGTGACGTACTCCCACCACCTGTAAGAGGTGGGGGCTTCTTGGGACGTATCAGCTAGTGCTGATATAATTACCAAGCTATCCCCGTTCGCCCAACGGTTCTTATCACACTAGGCAATACCAAGTATTCTGCATCCTTCAAGCTTTATATTGATGGCGGCGTTTACGTCTCGATCTAAGGTGGTTCCACATCGTTGGCATGTCCATGTCCGTTCACTTAGAGATAGCTGGTTATTTTTTTCTCCGCAACAATGGCAAAGCTTACTTGAGGGGTACCATTTATCTATGGTTATCAGTTGTTTACCCTGCTCTGCCAGCTTATATTGCAGAAATCGTTTCAGCATGCCAAACCCGTTATCGTTTGTTGATTTTGCCAGGTTTAATCCCTGAGCCATGTATTGTAAGTTCAGATCTTCAATTACAACTGCGTCATAATTGTTTGCAATTTTTCTGGATACGTTATGCAGGAAGTCTTTGCGCTGGTTTACTACTTTTTCATGAAGTTTGGCTACAATTTGTCTTTGCTTTTCTCTGTTTTTGCTGCCCTTTTTTCTTCTTGATAATTTACTCTGTTCTTTTTTTAATCTGGCTTCTGCCAGACGATAGAATTTTGGATATTCCGGACTGCTTGCTTGGCTATCGACAAACAGTGACCCAGAAGAATAGTCCAAACCTATCGTTGATTCTATTGTAGGGGCAACTGGCTTAATTGCCGCTTCCCACTCAACTAAGATAGAGATTTCATACTTTCCTGTTGCCTTTTGACTAATAGTTGCCGATTTTATTACTGCATTTTTTGGTAACTGCCGGTGGAGTTTGATATGGACATTTTTTAGTTTTGGCAGTCGTATCGTTTTACTGTCAATCAATCGAATTGTTCCCTTTTGATTGTTTGTTGTGTATGATTTTTTGCTTTTGTGTTTGCTTTTGAAGTTTGGAAATCCTATTGAGGGGTCTCGATAAAAGTTTCTATAGGCTGCATTTAGATTGAGTTGAGCGTTAGCCAGTGCCAGACTGTCTACTTCTTTCAGCCAGGGATATCTCTTTTTATAATCTGCAGGCAGGGCATATTTCTGTTGTTTTAGAGCTTCTTTATTATCTCTGTACTGCTCATAGACGGCCATACGGTTTGCAAGCATCTGGTTGTAGATAAAACGTACACAACCAAATGTTTTTTGCAGTAATATATCTTGCTCTTTATTAGGATAGAGGCGATACTTGAAAGCTTTTATCATCGCTTTTCTCCTCGACTTACAATATAATTTTGAATTATTTTCACAGGTGCTCATCAACTTCTTAGTATCTTGCGAACATTTGTTTGCGCCTAAATTATACCAAACGAATGTTCGGATGGCAAGTATTTATTGAGAGGTAAAAGCAAGCAATTCATATCCCGCCTTCGCTCTCACTAAAGTGAGCAAGGTGGCTTAGAGGCGGGAGACTTCTTGCCCTAAGAATGTCAAATCCCGCCTCCACCGGGCCCGGGTTAAACTACGGACTCTACTGGATGCAGAAAAAAATGGTTTGAACATAATTTAGCACATACATAGCTTTAATAACTGCTTAAAATACCTTATAAGAAAGGCACGCTTATTCAGTTCCCTCAGCGCGTGCTTTTCAATACTGGTTACCTTAGCAGCTTCGCTAACTGCGAAGCGTTATTATTTCCTACCAGCTTTATATTGCATTTTTGATGAGCTTTAGGTTTTCAGGGTAGTAGTATGAAAACAGGCTGACTCCATGTGGGTCAGCCTTGTTTTATCAGCACAGATTATTGAGTTCTTATTAAGTCACACCTTTATTTATGCTTTGCGCCGGGCTGAAAAAAGCAGCCAGGCACCGCCACCCAAAACAACAATCAGCGCAATAATAATATAGACATTTATGGTGTCTGAAGCGGTATTCACAGGCATGGCACCGGCCTCCAGTACATCCAGGTAAAGCGCGGAATTGTAACGGGTGCGGTCATATTCTTCCCCCTGGTACTCTCCCTGGCGGGTGGTGTCCATAAGTGTTGTTTTAATCATCCAGCGACCGCTTTCAATTGGGGTAAACGACCAGCTGCCGTCTTCATCCGTTGTCACTTCCATTGCCACCTCTGTGGGGCTGACCAATAAAACGGTTTGTCCGGCTATGGGTTCGCCGTCGTAATGCAATTGCGCGGCAAATTCCTCGTTAACCTGAAGTAGCGGAAGCCGTGCACCGACCATTTCCACCGGTAACATGGTTTGGGAAAGTTCTCCTTGGTATTGCTCTCCTACAAAAAGTGGCGTTTTGGCATCATAGAAGCGAAGCTGAAGTCCGTCGTCGGGCGTACGGTCCAACACCCCACGCGGTATATTTGCCACAACCCAATGTAGCCCTTCCTGCAGCGGCGTAAATGTGGCCGTGTATCGGTCTGTTTCCCGTTTAAACTGCAGTTCTGTTTCATCTCCGTCTGGATCAATAACAAAAAGCTGCCCGTCAGCAAACCGCTGAAAAAAATCATGTTCATAATCATAATCATCGGGAAAATGACCTAATGTAAACTCGATTGTTGCTTCTTCACCGACAGCCCCGTCCTGGGAAACATTTAAAATAATTTCATGCGCAACTAGACTTCCGCTCAAAAGAAATACCATCAATATTGCCAACAAGCCACATCTTAACCACCTGCTCATGAAAAACACTCCTTGCTTGATTTAATATTGAACAACTCACCCTTTGCAATAATAAAAGCCCTAACCAACAGGTTAAGGCTAACTTATAGAGCAAAATACACGCCCCGAAGCAGTCACCTCCCTATGCTCGTAGGTTTTGCGGCTAAAGAAAATAAGCAGGTCTCCTGGCTTAGGTTCATCGTCTTTTTCCGCCTTCCCGGCTTAGAGCCAGTGGCATTATGGAAAAGACTTCCCTTTACAGTGGCGGCACCGCACCGGATTCTCACCGGTTTCCCTTTTTACCTGAAAAAGATCAGGCCACTCATTTTCATTATCCATTTTTAATTAACTTCCACTTACAGCGCTGTTGCACAATCTTAATTCTCCCTTTGACAGGAAATATCCTGCTGAAGCAGGGTTTTAACACAAATTTTGCTTTTGTGACATGGACGAGGGGACAGGTTTGTGTGTCCACACTTTAGTCAACATAAATTTAGAAGTAGGGTGTTTGTATCAGAACTACCAAGGAAACGTGGACAGTTGAACCTGTCCCTCTGTCCACGAAAAAGAAAAAGCTGGCCTTGCGGCTAGCTTTGCTTAAATTATGCGTTTGATTTTTTGCTGGCAAAGAACAGTGATACTGCTCCGCCCAACAAAACACCGACAATAAAGGCCAGAATCATGTTGGTGGTGGAGCCGTCGTTTGCTGCAGGTGCCTCTTGAGCAGCGGGAGCTGTGGCGGCCACTGCTTCTTCACCGGGGATTTCAACCACAAGTGTGGTTGTTCTACCGGTTTTTTCGTAATCAGTACCTTCCACTGTACTGCCCTCATCGGTTTCAAAACTGACTTTTACAAGCCATGTACCGGGTGTGGAAAGGTCAACGCTGAATGTACCGTCAGCTGCAGTTTCACTTTCTACGATAGCTTCGTCTGGGCCATATGCGGAAACTGTGGCGTCTGCCACCGGCTCGCCTTCCAGCAATGCCTGGCCACTGAAAGTGCCGGTTGTAATTGAGTTAATGTCTGCATCGGGAATGATTTCAAAAAACAAATCAGTAGGTTCGGTGGAAGTGGCGGGGCCATCTCCCACAACAAATACGGTTTTAGCCAGTTGGACGCTTAAACGGGTAATACCATCACCGGGGGTATAAGTGCCCGGTGCACGCACTGCCCAAAACACGTACTCCCCTTCTTCCTGGGGAACTACAAACGCCCTGCCCTGTACCCCTGCGGCTTCCAGTTCCAGTTCCTCAGTTTGACCGTTAGGGTATCTTACAAACAAAGAAAAAGTTTCCACATTGGCAGGATCATAAAAATCCCTGATATGTCCCCAGGAAACGTCCACACGCAGTTCATCGGCAACCGGCATATGTTCTACTTCAATCCACAGTTCATGGGCAGAAGCCATGGATCCTAACATTAAAACCATCAGACAAACAACTGTAATAAGTACTGCTTTTTTCATATCTTTTTACACTCCTTGTTTTATATATTATTACTGACCCCTGCTCTACTCTGTCTGCAAAGCACCCCTCCCACAGTCATATTACTAAAAACAAATTCGTAACACTCGAGAAACATAAAAAATGTGTTACCTTTTTATATATAGTAACACATTTACATTTCGACTTTATAGCATATATTCCTGCCTCTAAATAGAATTTTTTATAGTTATTTCACTGCCTATTTCCAACAAGGGACTTTAAACTTACTGACCATCAGATATGACATACTAATCATTATAAGGGGGAAGACAAGTAAAGGCAAGGCAAAAAAATGATGGATCAGAATTGTGCCGGCAAGTATGGATCCTGCAATGGTAATCGGTACGCCGGTAAAATATTTTCTGGGTTGAGAGACGTTAAACCGGGCCAGGCGAATTGCACCGCATAAAACAAAAGCCAGCGTTACGAGGATGTCAAAGAGACTTAGTTGGCTTAAAGACACAACATAGACCAACAAAGCGGGCGCCACCCCAAAAGAAACCAGATCGGCCAGGGAATCCAGCTCCTTGCCAAAAGCAGAGACTGCATTTAGCCTGCGGGCCAGTTTGCCGTCCATACCGTCTAAGATGGCACAAATCAGAATTAAAATAGCTGCTAAATTACAACGATATTGTATGGTATGAATTAAAGCCAGTGTTCCCAGAGCCAAGTTTGCTAATGTTACGATATTGGGGATCTTTTTCTTATTCATTAAACTCTCCCTTGATGACCATAATGCCGGCCTATGGTGTAGATGATGGTCCGCTTTGGGGCTTAACGATAATGCGGCACCAGACGCTGCGACAGGGTATAGATCCCCAGGTAGGCGGCGCTGAGGATAAACACAAACCAAAATGTCACAAACCGCAAAACAAGTGCCATGGTCAGTCCCTGAGCCAACGGGACACCAATTGGAGCCAACAGAAACAACATACTGCCCTCAAAAGAGCCAAGCCCTCCCGGTAGAAGCGGCACCATGGCTACCATATAGGCAAAGTAAGTAATAACTGCAATTTGGAGAAAACTCGCCTGCAGATGCAAGGCATGAGAAATGAGGTAGGCCTTACAGGCAAAAAAAGCCCACACAAGGACGGAGAGAAAAATGAAGCCCAACATCTTCCTGCGTTGTACAAGAGCCTGCTGCAAACAATGATGCAATGACTCGGCAAATGCAGTCAGCTTGTGCCTTGCTTTTTTAACTAAAGGCAAACAACATAACACGGCGATTAATCGCTGCGGGGCAAAAACCAAGCCCAGGACAAGTGCCAGAACCAAGAGCAGAAAAGCCAGGCTAATCAACAGAACTGTTCCCTGATGGCCGTGTACACCGTAAAGATTTAAATACCAAACCATACCTATGATATTAATTAGGACAAAAGTAAAGATACTGGCCGCTTTTTGTAAGCTTACCATTGCCACCGCCTGCCCGGAGGTTAGTCCCATTTGTGAGCGGAATAAATATGCTTTGGTTACCTCTCCACCGGTTTTTACAGCAGGGGTGACGCTTTCCACAAAAGCTCCGGCCATATTGACGTAAAGGATTTTTTGTAAGGGAATATTTTGCCCGATAGCCTCTCCTGCTTTTTTCCACTGGAGATTAATCAGGAAAATGGTAAGCAGTTGCAGAAGGCAGGCGTAGATAACAGTACTGCTTTTTACCATACTGAGGTGCATACCGATTTGGTCGATATCAGCAAACCAAAGCAGGCAGATAACGGCCAAGATACCAGCTAAAGGAAGCAACATGCGTTTCACAGTACCACCTCCGGTTTTGACCTGAGCACAAAAGTTGTGTCCACTGCTACCCGCCGCTGCTTAACGCGGTTAACCAACCAACGCCTGGCAAGCTGCCCCGCTCCCGCTTCAGCGGGACTGCGCATCAATACCCGGACTCCTTTGGGAGCCGTTGTCCGGATGTTTTCCAGAACCTGCTCTCTGGGAGAAACCTGTAAGGCTATATGTACGACAGAAAAATCTGCTGCATTTACGCCTTGGCCATCGGAGAACCGGACCGACAACTTATTTGCCAGGCCCATTTTTTCCACCAAACGGGAAGCCATCTCCACCGCACTTCGGTCGTTATCCATCACGGTTACATGTGCTCCGGTAAGAGTGTGGATACGCAGCGCCGTATAGGGCAGCGGCCCACCACCTATACAGAGAACACGGTCACCGGCGGAAATTTGGGCAGCCGCCACTTCCTGCTCAACCAAACGGTTATAGTATAAGCCGTACAGTCCGATAAGGCAGGGAAACATGGCACCTGCTTTTTCAATTGTCCGGGTAACCTTTACTCTGGGATGCATAACAATACTCCCCCTGTATTGGTATTAAACAAACAAACTAACCACCTGATTTATTAGACCGCCAAAAAACAGTGCCGCCACAATGGTAGCAAGGCTAATGGAAACAGCCAGTTTCAGGCCAAATTCTTTTACCAAGACGCCAAGTACCGAGATACATGGGAGATAGAATAAGGCCACAACAGAGCCAACAAGTAGCTGCAAGGTGGTTAAGTCCATTTCCAGCATGGGCAGAACCGCCAGTTCACGGCGGACAATGCCAAGGATCAGTGAAAGCGTAATCTCACCGGGCAGGCCGAGCCAACCGGCAACCAGCGGTTCAGCATAGACGCTGACATAAGCCAGGAAACCGGTCTCCGCCACCAGAGCGGCAACGCCAATTCCAAGCAGCATGGGGATTTCCGCTTCCATCAGAAAGTGCCGGGTACGGATGGTAATTTTATTAATCAGAGCTTTGCGGTCCGGCTTTAGAAGGTTGGGAACCTCCAGGAGAATCGGATCAGTTTTACCGGGAATCATTCGGTTTAATATCATGCCGCCAAAGATGATGGAACCCATGGAGATCAAATAAACCAGCACCAGAACCAGGGCAGATTGGGCGCCTAAAAGGGCGATAAAAGCTGCGGTTTGTGATACGCACGGGATAGCAAGGGAAACAAGTGAAGTTACAATTAAGCGTTCTTTAAAGGTGGTGGCTGCCCGGGTACCCAGGATGGCGGGAACGGCACAGCCGTAGCCCATAAAAATTGGAATGATATTACCCCCCTGAATACCTATGCGCGCTAACACGCCGTCTACCAAAACAGCCAGACGCGGCAGATAGCCGCTGTCTTCCAGAAATGAAAGGACAATATAAAACAGGAATACATAAGGAAGGATAAGAGCAAAAGGCCATTCTATCCCTTTAATTAATACTCCGTACTCGCCAACCAAAACGTTACGCAACATGCCCTCAGGCACGAATCCGGAAATAACCCGGTAAATAAAGGGCATATACAGGTCATTTATCAAGGGCAGCAATAATAGGCTGCGCAGCGCCTTCCCACCACCGACCACCACGCCCAGGGCGGCTGCCATAACCAGTACAGCTATGGGCAGGCCGGGAAAAGGCATGATCATCTGATCGCCAAGCTTTTCCCAGAACGTGGGGTGGCGGTGCTCAACGCGCTGGACGTTTTCTGCTATACGCCCTACTTCCTGCCACCGTTCTCCCTGAGTCATGGCCACTTTCTTCTCTCCGGCACAGCAGGCTTCAGCCAGGCCATAGGCCTGCTCCAGGAGCTCTCTTAGGCCTACATTGCGGATAGCCACCGTGGGGATTACCGGAGCATCCAGTTCTTTTTCCAGGGCGGCCACATCAATGGTAATTCCTTTGCGCTCGGCAACGTCCAACAAATTAAGGGCAAAGACAATGGGTAGACCAAACTCCTGCAGCTGCAGGGCCAGATTTAGGTTGCGTTCCAGGTTTGTGGCGTCCAAAACACAAATTACCACATGGGCGCCCTGCTGCAAAAAGTCAACTGCCACTTCTTCTGCGCAAGAGGTGGCCTCCAGTGAGTACGTTCCCGGCACATCAATTAGAACAGCTTCCTGTCCCTTAAAGTTCACTTTTCCCTGAGTATACGTAACAGTGGTCCCGGCATAATTTGCGGCCAGGACCTCTCTGCCGGTTAGCTTGGAAAAGATTACACTTTTTCCTACGTTGGGATTACCCATGAGAAGGATTCTCATTTGATGGCATAAGTTATGTAGCTTCTCTTCGTTTCCGTGACATTGCAAGTTTAGAGCACCTCTTTTACTTCAATCTGTTCTGCCACACCCCGGGCAACGGCGATACTGCTTTTGCCCAATTGAACTACAATAGGGCCGCCAAAGGGCTGACTGGTAACTACACGAACTGTTACGCCTTCCCGCAGGCCAAGGGCGTTAAGTAATTTGATATCAGGTAACTGCTCAATGACACAACTGGTTGCCTTCTTAACTTTGTTTAATGGCATAAATGTCACCTCTTTAATTTTATGAGAATGAAATCCATTCTCATCTACAATTATAAAACGGAAGCCTTTCACATGTCAACATATTTTTGTCACAATATTGTCACACAATTTTTGAGCAAATGTCCCTGCTAAATAGCAAAAAAGCTATGCTGACAGTGAGCATAGCTTTGGGGTACAGCCATCTGCTTTACCCTTTTTTCATTTTATTTTTTTTAACATTGATAAAATGTCCCAGGGAAGCTACAAACATAAAAAATGATACACCTACAGCTGCCGCCAAAGGACGGGGTAAATCTCTTTGTACTTCACCGGGGATATAGGTGGCCCGGTGGCCCAGGCCGTCATCGGCCACTGCTCTGGAAAACGGTACCGGTGGACGCACACGTCCGTCTTCGTCAACGTTACCTTCCCAGACCATTTCATTATCCTGATATAAGCGAAGTGTGGCGCGACTGGCGATGGTGTTATCGTCATAGCGTACCAGGAGCATTTCGCCGTCCTGCTCTATTAGCATACGGTGCGCATGTACTTGAGAGGGCAACACGGCCAACATCAGTAAAGCAATTAACAATACCGTTGTAACTTGTTTCAATTTAATCATGTAACAGGGACGCTCCCTTATTTTTTTGCAAAGCGACTGCCAGAAAGCCTGCAACAAGCCCTTCACCCAACATTACAGGAGTATGGGATAAAAAGATAACCACAACACTGGCAAATGGAAACCCTGTCAACAATAGCGTAGCAGACAACAGAAAAACCATAATGATTGCAGCAACAAAACCTGCCAAAAAGGCAAACGTGGTTACACTATGCCGCCATTTTGGGAAAAGATAGCGCAAGCGAAAAATATAATACCCGGCTAGCGCAGCCATACCAATATTAAAGGCGTTTACTCCAAGTGTACTGACGCCCCCATGCTGAAACAGAAGCATTTGAAAAAATACAGCTACTGCCACGGACAGAAAGGCTGCCGGACCTAACAGTATACCGGCCAACCCTACAAAAGTGAAGTGCACCGATGTTCCCATCAGTGGAAAGTGAAGTAACGAAGCGCAAAACACTGCGGCCGTCACCATTGCCACTTTAGGAACATTATTCATCTTGAACCTGGTCCCTGTAACCACAGATAACGCTCCTGAAAGAACCAGGCCATACGCAGCAAGAGACCCGCTGATAACGCCTTCCTGAATATGTGCCATAACACCCTCCGTAACAAATATTCTTAATTAGTAACACACATACTGTAAAAAAATACTCAAGAAGAGTATAACATATTTTTTATGTATGTGTAAGAGTACTATAGAAATTCTCAGTTTATGTTGAAATGCAGAGATGTTTTACTTGCGTACGGTTAAAGCCAGTTTAAGATCTACTGTGCCGCGTTTTGAATATATCCACCCTTGCCGAAATAGATGCACCATTGTTTAGCTGATGCTGTGTGAAGTATCCTCTTCGATGGAAGGGGAAAAGTAGCGAAGCAGGTCATAATTATGGTATAATTAGCTCACAGGAATAAAGGAGATGAAAATTATGCCGCGCATTATTCCAATTAGGGACCTAAAAAAAACAAGTGAGCTTTCGGAATTGTGTCGTGAAGCCAAGGAGCCTGTTTTTATAACAAAAAACGGCTATGGTGATATGGTTATAATGAGCATGGAAACCTACGAAAAAACTATGTTAATGAACGATATTTACAGAAAACTAGATGGCGCTGAACAATCCATTGCTAAAGGTGAAGTAGTGGATGGCTTTGAATCTATTAGAAAAATAAGAGAAAAGTATGACCTATAATCTTATTGTTTCAAAAGAAGCCCACGAGGACATTGATGCTATTGTTCATTACATTGCTAACGAACTTGCTAACCCGACAGCAGCAGTAACTTTACTTAACGATGTAGAAAAAAGCTACCATGCTGTTGTTGAAAACCCAAGCATGTATAGCTTATGCCATGATGCCAGACTTAGTAGTAAGGGATATCGAAAAATTGTTGTCAAGAATTATCTAATACTATACCGTGTTGATGATGAAGCAAAGACCGTTTAATTGTGAGGATAATTTATGGTGGCAGAAACTATGCTGATCTAATCTAAAGTGATTTACTATCGCTATGCAAAGGGTTTTATGGCAGTGATACAGAAAGGTAAGACCCCTTTCCATCAGGGAGGCCTGATGGCCGGTGCGGTCATCGGTACTTTTGAAGAAACTCTGGAAACCATGGCGGCGGTGGCGTTTTTTATTCCGCTGATTATGGATATGGGGGGAAACCTGGGCACCCAGTCCTCCAGTATCTTTACCCGGGCTTATGTGCTGGGGCATATTAATATGAAAGCTTTCTCCAAGCATCTGGCCAAGGAAGTGGGCGTTGGCTTAAGTATCGGTGTTATGCTGGGAATCCTGGCTGCCATTGCAGCTACCGTGTGGCAGGGTAGTCCTGAATTGGGCATTGCGGTGGGACTGGCGCTGGCGGCAACCTGCACCCTCGCGTCGGGCTTGGGCTTCTTTATCCCCTGGATTCTGGTCCGCTTAGGTATGGATCAGGTTGCCGGTTCCGACCCTATTATTACCACTATTAAGGATATCACCGGTTTGCTGATTTACTTCTTCCTCATTAACCAGTTCGTCGGGTTAATCTAAGGCATCATTCCCATGTTTGAAGAGTGTGGAGGAGAGATACATGCTTTTTTAATGATTGAGTTCTTCACCCTTTTTTAATGGGGTAATAGCCGGCCCCTGGATTATTTCTCCGTCATAGGTAAAACGGGAACCATGACATGGGCAGTCCCAGGATCTTTCTGCAGAGTTCCAGTTTAACTCGCAGCCTAAATGGGTGCAGGTGGTATCAACAACATGCAGTTTTCCGTCCTCGTCTTTGAATACTCCTGCTTTTTGCCCGTCAATGTCTACTATCTTTGCCTCGCCCCGCTCCACATCAACCTCCTCCGGGACATAGGTCAGCTTTCCGCTGATTAGCTGTGACGCCACATTCAAATTTTCCACTACGAAAGTTTTGGCCGAGGCTGTGATTGTTTTGCGGGATGGGTTATAAACTTCCTGCCAGGGGCTTTGGCCATGCAGCATTAAATCTTTAATAATCCGGGCCGAAACCATACTGTTGGTCATCCCCCATTTTCCAAAGCCGGTGGCCAGATAGAAATTGGGTGTATTTTCGCTGAAATGCCCCACATAAGGAACACCATCCAGTGTCATGCAATCATGAGTGGACCAGCGGTAGGGGATGTCTTCCACGGTATAGTTTTGCCGGGCAAAATCCACCAGGGCCTGGTAATGCTCTCTGGTATCCGGTCCCTGTCCCGTTTTATGGTGCTCACCGCCAACAAAGATTAACTCGCCGTCCTCTGACGGCTGATAACGCAGGGAGCGGCCCGGCTCTTCTGCGGTAATGTACATACCGCCAGGGTAGGGTTCTTTTGCTTTAATGGCCACCACATACGAGCGGTCGGGATAGATTCGGGCGGAGTACAGTCCTGCTTTATTATAAATGGGGTAATGGGTGGCCATAACAATTTTTTCTGCCAATACTTTGTGGCCCTGATCTGTTTTGACAGCATATTGCTTTTCATCATCTATGTCGATGACCCTGCTTTGCTCAAAAATATGGCTGCCATCACCGGGAATCTTCTCTGCCAGGGCCAATAGATATTTGCGGGGATGAAACTGTGCCTGGTCTTCATAGCACAGCGCTCCTTTAACCTTAAACGGCAAATCCACATCTTCTGTGAAAGATGCTTTGATCCCTAATTCTTTTGCTAGTTCAGCTTCGTCCACAAGCTTTTGCAAATACCCCTCCCGCTGCGTAAAGATATACGCAGACTGAGGTATGAAGTCACAATCAATATTGTGTTCAGTAACGATATCGCTAATTAAACGAATCGCCGTTTCATTGGCCTCTGCGTACTGCTTAGCCAGTTCAACGCTCATTGTTTGCTTAATTTTACTGTAGATCAGTTGGTGCTGCGAAGTGATTTTAGCCGTTGTATTGGCGGTAACTCCCTGAACAATACGGTCGGCTTCAATTACAGCCACCGTCATCCCTTCACTCTTTAACAGCCAGGCACACGTTATGCCGGTGATACCACCGCCAATGATGGCCACATCCACTCTTATATCCTCATTTAGTTTGGGGTAATCTGTTTGCCGCGTTGAAGCCAACCAAAAAGACTGGGGTTGTTGATAAGATTGTGTTGTTTCAGACTTATTCATATGCCGCCTCCTGAATTATGAAATCATCTCTATTATTGCTCACAACGCAGATTAATATTGAGTATTTAAAAAGCCATGCTCAAAAACTGAGCATGGCTTTTGCATGTAATCTAGTATAGGCCGGGCGGCAATTCCTGCACGAAAAGGAAGACCAGAATGGCAACTATATAGCAATAGATGGCAAAATAAAGCAGGCGGCCTTTCTTTAAGAAGTCAATCAGCCAGACAATGCCGATCCAGGAAAAAACAAAGGTAACCACAAAAGAAACAAACAAGGCCTCAACACCGATGGCGGCCCACATATCAGAGGAGAGCTCACCCAGTGCCAAAACCGTGGAGCCTAAAATCACAGGTATTGATAACAGAAATGAATAGCGTACTGCCGTATCACGGTCCAGGCCTGCCCATAAAGCGGTTACCAAGGTAGACCCGGAGCGGGAGATACCGGGCAGCACCGCCACTGTCTGGCCAAGGCCCACGATAACCGAGTCCATGAAAGTCATATGTTCCTCTCTGCGGTCACCATACTTGGTGAATCGTTCGATAATTATCAAAGCGGTGCCGGTTACAGCCAGGGCCCCGGCAATAAATGCGGGAGTCTTCATGGCCTCCTCTACAGCGCCCTTAAGCAGGACACCTAATCCACCGGTAATTACTGTAGCAATAATGATATAAAGTCCAAACATAAACTGAATGCTGTTTTCCGTGTTCTTTTCCCGGAAATATGAGAAGAACCCGATTACCACAGCGACTAATTCCTTACGGAAATAAAGCATTACGGCAAACACCGAGGCAATATGCAAATAGATTTCAAAAGCCAGGCCCGGGAAATTATAGCCTAAGAGTAGCTCTGCAATAATAATATGGGCCGTGCTGGAAATAGGCAAAAACTCTGTAATTCCCTGGACAATACCGAAAATAACTGCTTCAAATAAGTGCAAAAAATCACCCCCAAAAACCAAATTGTACATACCTCATCAGAATAACATGTTGTGCGGGAGCAAGCAAGCAAAAAAAAATCCCTTCCGGGTTTAGGAAGGGTTGGCAAAAGCCGAAATTTATGGGTTTACAGGTCTAACAAATTAAATAAACAAGTTTCAAGCTTGTTTATTGCCTTTTTGTGAACTGCGGTAGTGGAAAAAGGCAGCAATAAAAATGAATGCGGATACGGCAAGCAGAACCCGGGGCAACATGGGCTCCGGTTCATTTAGCTCTGCCCCATATAACCAGCTGGCGCTATGGCCCACACCATCATTGGCTTCAATCCGGGCCACGGGTAAGCTGGTATCGTACTCAAAATATCCTTCGGAGGTTACATTTCCCTGTTCCAGTACCTGCCGGTCTTCATCATAGAGGATAACATCTGCAGTTTGCGCCACTGTGTCGTCGTCAAAAACCACCTGAATCAGGCCGGATTCCACCGGCCTGATTAACATGCGGTGCGCATAGGCCGAAGTTGTGGTTAACAGCAAAACTATAAGTATTGTTATTAAAGTGACGGTCCTTTTTCTAAGCATTATATGCCTCCATTAGAGTACTTTAGTCTTTCTCTGTGCAAACCGCAGCAGCTGATTTGCTTCCGCCGGTGTGCGTGGAGCCATGTCGGTGCCGCTAAAAGCTGTGGCTAGCATGGGAACATTAAGGCTGGCCTCAGTCATTAAATCTTTGTCCTGCAGTAATTCCGCAGTACCTTCCGCCAACACCTGCCCTTTGGACAGGATAATCACGTGGTCCGCCCAGGCATAGGCCATATCTACGTCGTGGGTGGTGATAATAATTGTACATTTCTGGTGAAACAGTTTCTCCAACAGGTCCATAAGCTGGGCGGCAAAACGGGGGTCCAGCCCTGAGAACGGTTCATCAAAGATCAGCAGTTCCGGTTCCATGGCCAGTACTCCGGCAATGGCTACCCGTTTCTTCTGGCCCAAACTTAAGTTATAGGGAGGCTTATCGGCCAAATCGGTAATTCCGGCCAGTTCCATGGCACGCCTGACTCTTGAGTTTACCGTCTGTTCATCCAATTCCAGGTTACGGGGTCCAAAGGCCACATCTTCAGCCACAGTTGTGGAAAAAAGCTGATCTTCCGGAGTATCAAAGAGCATTCCGGCTAACTGCCGGATTTTCAGCACATGCTTTTTATCCACCGGATAATAGCCCATCACGGTAACACTTCCGTCCTGAGGCAGAAGCAAACCGTTTAAATGCTGCAAAAGAGTTGTTTTACCGCTGCCGTTGGCACCAAGCAGAGCTACACGCCTGTATCTGGGAATGGACAGGGAAAGGTTATTGAGGGCTTTTGTTCCATCGGAATATGAATAGTTGAGATTTCTGATTTCTACCGCTTTCAACCCAACCACCTCCATTCCACTATGATTACTGACAATGACAGCATTAGCACAAATCCACATTTAATAATATCCCTCTTGGTAATAGGCTGAGGGTCTCCGGTATGTAACTTACCGGCAAAACCACGGGCAGCCATGGCCCGATAGACAGATTCGGAACGATCCACCGCTTTTAAGAGCAGGCCCCCGGCCATTTCACCATATACGGCCAAGGAACGTTTACTTAGTTTAGGTTGAAAAATTCTTGATGCCAGAGCCCGTTGTGTATTGGCTACCTGCTTTTTAAAAAGAAACACATAACGGTAGGCTAAAAAGAGAACCGACACCATCACCGCCGGCAGGCGCATATGGGCCAGGCCGTTAAAATAGCTTTGTACCGACTGGGTTCCCAGAAGCACCGACATTACGGCAATGGAAGTGAGCGTTTTAAAGACAATAAGACCGGCAAAGGTTACCCGCTCCGGATCAGGGGGAAGGCCTCCTCCCAAAGCCACCGGTGCAGCCATTAACAGCAAGAACGGCACAGCCCACATCATGCGGCACAATAAGGTACGCAGCGGCAGGCCTGCACTAATGGTGGCCAAAAGCACCAGGGTGTAGAGCAAAATAAGTAAAGGCAATGATTGCACACTTACCACACTGAAGACAAAAAGTATGGCTGCCAACGTCTTTGTCCGCGGTTCCCAGTGATGCGCCCATGAGCTTCCCTGTGAGAAGTCAGCACATTTTCCATGGTTGGTTCCCATAATTTAAAATCTCCTTTAGCCTGACTGGGCTTTGTTGTCTGCAAGGCCCAATAAACCCGGCCTGGACCGATAAAGAAAGTTAATGGCAAATCCGGTAACTACTGCTTCCACAATCATTAGCGGTGTATATCCTATGAGCAGAATATTTACAACAGAAAACTGGCCCTCTGCAAATAACTGATCTGTAATAAGCAATAAAAGGACTAACAGCAAAACACAGGCCATAACGCCTATCCCACCTACCAGGGCAGCGCGGGTAAAAACCGACAGGCGCTTAAGGACATAAAACAGTTTAGCGGCAATTAATGCCGGCACAGCTACTAAAATCAGGTTAACCCCCAGAGTGGTTAGGCCCCCGTGATTAAATAATAATGCTTGCAATAATAAGCCGATAAAAATGGCAATGGGTGCTTTAACACCAAGCATAATACCTAAAAGGCCCGCTAAAAGCGGATGAACCGACGTAGGCCCTACCGGCACACTGATGAGGGAAAAGACAAAAAATGCACCGGATAAAAGGCTAAGCCGAGGGATCTCTTCTTCTTTGGTGTTTTTTACCGCATAAACCAGGCTGACCCCGGCAGCAGCTGCCGCCGCACCGGCCACCGGCAAACTTACTACTCCATCAGTAATATGCATATAAACCATTCCTTCCAAAAAGCTTTGCAAAACCTGGAACAAATTGGGGACGGACCTTTTTTAGCACAAAGCAACTAGGGCTTTGCTGGGTGCAGGGGTCAGGGGTGATAAATTCCTGCGAACAAAAGTAAAACCTTAACCATAGGTTGGTTAAGGCTTTAGTGGCAGGCAAAACATACTTCCCGCTTCGTAAGACACCCCCTATGCGCGTAGGTCCAGTGGCTAAACGAAACAAGCAGGTCTACTGGCTTAGGTTCATCGTTTTCTTCCGCCTTCCCAGCCTTTGGGGCCAGTGGCCTGATGGAAGAAAACTCGCCTTTACAGTGGCGGCACCGCACCGGATTCTAACCGGTTTCCCTTTAACCTGATTTGAACTCAGGTCACTTGCTTCTATTTATCCTTATTCAGTTCTACCGGTAGGAACTTATAACGCTTCGCAGTTTGCGAAGCTGCTAAGGAAACCGGTATGGAAAGGCACGCATTGCGGAAACCGAATAGGCGTGACTTTCTTACGTTTTAACATTATTCGACCATTGTTTAATTATTCCTGCCAAGTGATGTAAAGAACTTTAGAAAAAGTGAAATGAATCTCTTTTATCGTTGTGGATATGATAGTGCAGTAGAAGTATCTGCCATTTTATTCCGTAAGCGGAAAGGAGTCCATATGGAAGTTGTAAACCGTGCTATTATCGTCTATGCCTGGTCTTTAATTCTTTTGCGCCTGATGGGTAAAGGGCTGACTTTTCAGCAAAAACCCTACGATTTTGTGGTGATGATGCTCATTGGTTCTGCCTCGGCAGCGCTGATTGTTAACCGGGACGTACCGTTGATTAATGCGCTGGCTGCTTTGGGTGTGCTGGCAATTATGCATACTGTAATTAGCCTTAGCACACTAAACAATCTACTAAAAGGGTTTATCGGCGGCCGGCCCGATCTGGCTATTCGTAACGGGAGAATCGTCAAACAAAATTTAATTAAAAATGCCATTAACGTGGAACAACTGATGGCAGCCCTTCGCAATCAGGGGTACAGGCGTATTCATGATATCGAGTTTGCTATTCTGGAACCAAACGGCCAGCTGTCGGTGATACCAAAGTCACAGGTGCGGCCGGTTACTCCCAAAGATTTGCAAATTAGCACCGTTTATGAGGGAATTGCCACCCCGTTGGTGGTGGAAGGTCAGGTGCTGCGGCAAAACCTGTTTGGCGCCGGGCTTGATGAAAACTGGCTAAAAGCAGAGTTGACAAAAAGAGGGATACGGGGAACGGATGCGGTACTCCTTCTGCTGCTGGATACCGACGGCAGCCTCTATATTGCAGAGCAGCCTCCCCTTAACCCCTTTAAAGCATTTTTTGTGGGTGAGGGCAAAGATAAGCGGCAAGGCAACGATCCTGATATGTAGGAAGACGCTCTTATCTGAAAAACGAAGCTCGCATTATGCGGGCTTCGTTTTTTTCTGATCCTCTGCAACAATATTATTCTGCCAGCCAGTCAATCTCCAACTCAGCAAGCTTACTGATGGTGGGCAGGCCCTGTTCATTTAATCCGGCCATCTGATAGTAGACCTCTCTGGCTTGGGTAAATACGGCTTCATTAAGCTTTTCGCCCCTGCGGGGTCCGTTTGTAATACCGTCGTAAACCCTCGGCGGCAGTACATCGTCGCTGGAGGTGAATCCTTCCCGTCCGTTGAAAGACCTCATCATCACCGATGCCCTTTCACCTGCTTTAAGCATCTCCCACATACTGATGTTCCAGCCGGTTACCGCTTCAACCAGCTGTGCCAGTTTTTCCAGCGACACAATACTTCGTGAAGCATAACCAAAGATACATACGCCCAGGCAGTCATACATTATGGTCATTAAATGTGTATAGTAGATAAGTTTTGCCTTCTGAGCCGAAAGCTCATCGGCCGGTACCGGCTCAGCAACTCCCAGTTGAGCAATGGACTGCATACCGCTGGAGCCTTTTTCAGTATATAGCGTGTCGTGTTGGGCAAACCAGTGGTCTGCGCCATGGCTGGAAATGGCATATTGTAGCGCCAGGCCTGCCTTTACCCTGGGGTCATGGGCTGGAAGTTCCTGTTTTTTTACCTGCAGCAGAAAATTTTCTGTTTCTTTACCCAGTTGCTGCGCCAGACGGTATGAGCCCAGTGCCAGGTCCTTACCAAAACCTTCCTTGAAGGCGGTCATGCGTATCAAATCCAGTAAAATATCTTCATTACCGAAGGTTAGTTCTATACCCCCGGTATCTTCTTTTGTCAAAAAGCCTTTTTCATAGCACTCCATGGCAAAGGAAATGGTCATTCCCAGGCTCATGGTATCCAGCGTATAACGGTTGCACAGCTCATTTGCCTTAGACACCAGTTTGATATCACCAATCCCCAGATTGGAACCCAGACATACCAGAGTTTCATATTCGGGGCCGCCCAATGCGGGGTTGATGGGCATCTCACTGTCCTTGCTCTCCACTACCCGCTTGCAGCGCACGGGGCAGGAAAAACAACCTTTACGTTTAATCAAAATCTTTTCCAGGCTCTGGGCACCTATTTCTTCTGCCCGGTCAAAAACACTCTCTTGCCAGTTCTTTGTTGGTAATGAACCATTGGCGTTCATGGTTGTGATACCGCCTGGTGTACCGTTCCAGTAAAGGCCATAGGCCAGCGCGTGGTCTTTTAAGTTTTTTGCTACCCAACGTGACAAATCTTTGGGAAACTCCTTATCGTAACAAGGAACATTTTCACTTCCCTTAACCACAATGGCTTTAAGGTTTTTGGAACCCATCACAGCCCCCAAACCATTGCGGCCGTTGAAATGTCCTAACTCGTTTACGATGTTAGCCATAAGCACCTGGTTTTCTCCACCGGGGCCGATTTGTAACACCCGGGTACCTTCTCCTTCAGCCTGCTCCAAAGCATTTTGTGTTTCCAGCGTATCTTTACCCCAGACAGCCGCCGCGCTTTTTATCTTCACTGCACCATCTGCAATATTTACATAAACAGGGTCTTTTGCTTTTCCCCTGACAATAATAGCATCATAACCTGCTTTTTTTAACTCAGGCCCCCAAAAGCCACCGGCCTCCGACTTGCCGATGGTATCTGTCAGCGGAGACTTGGCGCAAACAGTATAGCGGGGAACAGCGGGGCCAAAAGAACCGGTAAGAATTCCTGTGGCAAAAATAAGCACGTTATCCGGAGACAACGGTTCGGTGTGGGGAGTAATATTCTTTAGTGCAAAATAGGTGGCAATACCCGGCCCACCCAGATACTTTCTGTAAAAATCCTCACCCATCTTCAGAACATTATGGGTACCGGCAGTCAAATCAATCTCCAAAATCTTCCCGGTATAACCGTAACTCATCTGCATCCTCCTCTCATTAACCGCCGCCAAACAGCGGGTACAAATCTACCCGATCATTGGCCTTAATCTCAGTATCTTTATCGGCAAGCTTTTTGTTTACTAAAACAACACCAATAATTTCCGGCTCAATGCCTATGGCCGCCAGCACGTCCCTTACTTGCCACCCGTCCAAAATCTCAAGCTCTGTCTCAGGCCCTTGGCCCGAATACGTATCCAAAAAGTTGTGTAAAAAAACCCTGATGACTTTCATATTAACCCCTTCCGCCATCCGAGTATTTATTAAGTCCTATAAAGATTATACGACACATAAAACAAGGTTCCTACCCCCATTTTAACATGGACAAAAGGGACAGGTTCATTTGTCCCACAGGAACACGGAGGACTCTGCAATGACGGGCAAGTCAATTGCCTCAATTTCAACGGCGAATTTGAGATAAAATCACCTGTCCCCTTTGATTCGTGGACACTTTAACCTGTCCCTCTGTCCACAAAAAGAGGCTGCCAGCATGTTTGATATGCTTACAGCCTCTTTACTTTCGTTTATTGTTGTTTGTATTTGGGTTCCTGCTGCTGGATATACTGCTGGCGCTGCTGCAATGTTTGCAGGGCGTTGTCCATGTTTTGAGCCAGCTGCTCAAAAGTTTTCTTCGCCTCGGGATCCTGGGTTTCCAATGCAAATGATTTCATGGTGGCGGCAGCACTTTGCACGCCGGAGATAGCCTGCTGCAGTTGAGTACCTACTGTCACATATCTCACCTCCTATGCTGATTATCCCTTGGGTTTAAAAATCAGGGAAGCTATGAAGCCAAAGATGATGGCGGCGGAGATACCGGCACTGGTAACTTCAAAGATTCCGGTTAGAACGCCCACCAGGCCGTTTCTCTCCGCTTCACCGAGAGCACCGCTTACCAGGGCATTACCGAAGCTGCTGATGGGAATGGAGGCGCCGGCCCCGGCAAACTGAATCAGGGGCTCATAAAGCCCCAAAGCGCCTAATACGGCGCCGGTTACCACCAGCGTTACGGTGGTATGGGCCGGTGTAAGTTTAAAGATATCCAACAATATTTGTCCCACAACACAAAACAGACCGCCAACCACAAAGGCTATGAGAAAATCCATAGATTCCTGTCTCCTTTATCTTTCAATGACTACGGCGTGCGCCACACCGGGAATGCTTTCTTTTTGCTGGAAAGAAAGTGGAGATAGAAGAGCCCCTGTGGCTACCACCAGAATTTTGTTCAGCTCACCTTTTTGCATGCGTTTAAGAAAGTGGCCATAGGTTACTGTGGCGGAACAGGCACAGCCGCTGGCGCCGGCAATCACCGGTTGGTCATCTTTATAGATGATCAGGCCGCAGTCCGTTAGCTTTTCTTCAGGGATGTCTGTGCCATGTTTTTTGAATAAATCCACAGCTATCTGATGCCCCACTTTACCCAGGTCTCCCGTGGCAATCAAATCGTAGTGGGAAGCGTCAACACCCAGGTCGCGAAAATGTGATTCAATGGTATCCACTGCGGCGGGAGCCATGGCGGTCCCCATGTTGAAGGGGTCGGAGATACCCAAATCCACCACACGGCCAATGGTGGCAGCAGTCACTTTTGGGCCTTCGCCGCTTCGTCCTACCACAGCGGCACCGGCGCCGGTTACCGTCCACTGGGCGGTGGGGGGCAACTGTGCTCCGTATTCAGTGGGATAGCGAAACTGTTTATTTACAGACCCGTTATGGCTGGAGGTGCCTGCCAGAGTATATTGGGCGCCGCCGGCATTGGTTACAAAGGAGGCCAAGGCCAGTCCCTCCATGGCGCTGGAGCAGGCACCAAAGATGCCTAAGTAGGGAATTCCCAAAGTCCTGGCAGCAAAGCTGGAAGAAATAATCTGATTCATCAGGTCACCGCTAAAGAAGAAGTGAATATCTTCTTTTTTCAGGCCCGCTTTATCAATAGCCTTTTCACAGGCCTGCTCCAGGAGCTTTTTTTCCGCCTTTTCAAAACTTTTTTCACCCAGCCACATGTCATCATGTAAAATATCAAAATCATCGGCCACTGCACCGTTTGCTTCAAAAGGGCCGCCCACCGCTGCGGCACCAAGGATTACCGGCTTATTTTCAAATACCCAAGACTGGTGTCCTTTTAGCATTACATTCCACCTAACTTTTCAATGGTTATGCGGATGATGGCCAAAACAAAAGCAGAGAAGACGCCAAAGGTGATAACTGGTCCGGCAATTTTAAACATGTTGCCGCCTACACCCAATACGTATCCTTCGCTGCGGTGTTCAATGGCGGCAGAGGCCACCGTGTTGGCAAAACCCGTTACCGGAATAATGGTGCCTGCGCCGGCATATTGGGCGATATGGTCATAAACTCCCAGACCGGTCAGCAAAGCTGCGATCATAATCATGGTGGCTACCGTGGGATTGCTGGCCGAGACTTCGGTAAAGTTGAAATAGGTCATATAAAACCAGTGAAAAAACTGGCCTATGGTGGAAATTAAGCCTCCTACCAGAAAAGCACGCAGGCAATTGGTAAGTACCGGCCGTTTTGGCTCGCGTGCCTTGGCCAGAAACTGAAACTCCTGTTGTGGCGGTGGCGCTTTTTTGAACTTTTTATTGGACATTTACTTACCCCCTAACGCAACAGATACGGACGCAACTCTTCTGTCAGACTATGTATCCTCTGCGCATTTTCACTAAACATATCCCTTGCCTGTTGGTCCTGTGTTTCATAAGCATACTTTTCCAGGTCTGCCTCTGCTTTTTGCAGGTTGGCAAAGAGCATCTCCCTGACAGAGGGATTAGCTAGCTGCATGGAATCGTCGAAAACATCAAGGTATAGCTCCCCTGCAGAGTTAACCTGACCCAAAAAAACATTATCCAGGGAAACACCACTACTTTCCAACTGCGTTTGTATCCAGCTTCTGGTCAGGCCCAATTCTGTCAGCGGGTCATGGAGAACGTTGCCGTCTAAGATTACGGTCTGCGGTTCGGTCTGGGGCATCACTTTCCATTCCATATCAAAGGCGGTGATGGGCTTCTTATCCGACTTTAACATCACATTGATATCCCCGGAGGTTTCAAGCACCGCAAACTCTACATCGGCCACACTGAAAACATCCTTGGCCCGTAAATCTTTTAGCAAATCTTCACCGGTAAGCCGGACCTTTTCCAGGTTTTCCTCCATGATTTTGCCCTGTTTAATCAGTACTGTCTCTTTGCCGTGCAAAAGATCATGGACAGCTTTACTGCGCAGTGCCAGATAGTCAAACAAAAGAGGCAGAACCAACCACACGCCCAGTGCCACCAGGCCCAAAGCCAGGTTTTCCACAACTTCCATAATTATCAGGGCGGCAAGAACGGCAATCACTACATTTGCCACAAAGCGAAATGGCGATGTGGTGGGGTGCTTCTTGCCCATAACACGCATGAAAAAGAAGATAATTACAAACAGCCCCAGGGAACGGAATAAAAACAACAGCCATTCAGGCATTTACTACTCACCTCATCCCTTGTATTGTGGCTCCTCAAATTCCAGAGTCTGCAACCGGCCTTCCAGATCAGACAGAATCTGTTCCAGCTTATCTGAAGCCTGGGAGAAAGCCCGGCGAGTTTTCTCATGCTGCGCCTGAGTTGCATAGACTTTAGCCGTTCCCTGTATGCCTTTCAGGCTGACAATGGTCTGCTTTAATTGCGAACCGACTGTCATTTGCCTCACCTCACTTAATAAGACTCCCTCTTATTTTTCACCAAACTAACTTGCTACAATGCAAAAAGCCTAAAAAAAAACCATCCTTTTTGGATGGCATAAATACTTATTTTTCGATGGGACAGGTGGTGGAACTCCAGCCGGCCAGGCCGCCCAATACCACAACGATGTTCTCCATACCTTCACGCTTTAGCAGGCTGGCGGCCACCATGGACCGCAGGCCGCTGGCGCAGAAGATATAGACTTCACGGTTTTGGGGTATCTCCTTTAGATGCCGGGGAAGCTGAGTAAGGTGCACATGGTGCGCTCCGGGGATGCGCCCGTCCCGGTCTAGCTCCTCTTTTGTGCGCACATCAAGAATCCAGGGTTCAAGTCCGTCATCCAGACTACGGCAGAGCTGCTGGACGATGATGGTGTCCACAGATTCACTGGCAAAACCTGCAGTATGCCAGCCAAGCATACCTCCCGACAACGTACCCAGTACATTGTCAAAACCCATGCGGATTAATTGCCTGACGGCAATTTCCAGGTCATGCTGCTCGGCAATTAATAAAATAGGTTTATCGTAGGGCAAAAACCAACCGGCAAAACCGGACAGGCCCCCCATCCAGATAGAAATGGCACCGGGGACATGGGCACCGCTAAAGCTTATGTCACTGCGCACATCTAAAACCACCGCATTTTCCCGGGCTTTACGAAAAGCTTGCGGGTCATAATGTTTAAGCTGTGGCACGGTACTTAACAGGGGCGCACCTTCCACATTTAGCTTTTCCATTTGCAGAAAATAGGGCGGACGCTCCAGCATCATTGCGGTATTTACAATAAATTCATCCCTGCTTGCAAACTTAAGCCGCGGGTTTTTATCCTTCTCCTGGCCGATTGTGGTCCAGGGACGGTCGGCAATGGCTGTGCCGCAGACCGAACCGGGCCCGTGTGCCGGGCAAACCAGTATACCATCACCCAAAGGAAGGATCTTGTTGTACAGTGAGTCATATAGCTGTCCGGCCAGCTCTTCACTCTGCTCTTTGCCCAACAAGTCCACCCGGCCCACATCTCCGGCAAACAGCGTATCACCGGTAAAGACGGCCCAGGGTGAGCCTTCTTTGTCATCAAGGACATAGCTGACAGAGCCGGGGGTATGGCCGGGGGTGTGCATGGCGCGCAGCCGCAAAGAGCCGATTTGCCATGTAGCTCCGTCGGTTACCGGTTTGCCGTATCCATACTCCAATTGAGAATCGGCGTGCCAGATTTGTGCGCCGGTGCGGGCGGCCAACTCCACCGAACCGATACAATAGTCTTCGTTTCTGTGCGTTTCAAAGATATGGGTAATACGCATCCCGGCTCTGGTGGCCTGTTCAATATATTCTTCACAGTCCCGCCTGGGATCAATTACCGCGGCTTCTCCCCTGGTGCCAAAAAGATAAGAATAATGAGAAAGCCCTTCCGATTCAATACGCGAAAAAAGCAATTCCCTCTCTCCTTTTTGCTAAGTTTTAAGACAAAAACAGGGTATGGAAACCCTGTTTTCGTGGTGCTAAAATTTTATGTACTTTTTACTCGGCGGCAGCATTTAACTTGTTTAACAAGTCGGTGGGATCCTGTCCATGCTTGAGGGCCGCCTCATGCACCGTCTCGTTGGTGGCTGACGGACAACCCAAACAATGGATGCCAAGACCCATAAACACTTGGGCAGTGGCAGGGTAGTCAGTGAGAACCTGCGCGATTGTCATATCAGGCTTGATTTTGTTAGCCATTTTGTCACACTCCTTTTTTTATCTGTATATAGTATAGTTAAAACGCCCGGAAAAATCAATCCAGACGGTACTTCTCTTTTAAACGGGCAGCCACACGCTGCAAAAGTTCATAGGCCTGCTCCACCGCTTCTTCATTTCTGGGACCAACCAAATTACATGTGGCCGGTGCCAACTGGGCATTCTGCACTACTTTTTCCTTATCTGCACCCTTGGCTACCAAAGTATCCCAGAGTCCTTCCAGGCGGTCTATAATGGAATCTTCCGTCTCGTTTTCGATTTGCTCTATATGGGAGGGAACGATGCCCCAAGCCAAGACCTTTCCTTCCTCAATAAAGCGCTGCACACTTTCATAGCGGACAATAACATCACCACGATTGTAGGCATCAAAGGAAAGGACGTCGATATCGGCATTGAGTAAGAAATCCCAGTCCGGATTACCGCAGAGGTGGACACCTTTAATACCGTCAATCCCTGCCAAAAGATCGGCCAGGTCGCGCTTGGCCATATCACTGGTATAGCCGGAAATACTGTTAAACACAAACTCCAGGCCCGGTTCATCAAAAAAGATAATGGGGTTGGGATTATGCTGCCGCAAGACGCGATACTGATGATTTATTTTTTCACGGGTGAATTCAAAGAGGACCATGCGGACATCATCATGAAAAATTATGGGCTTGCGGTCTTCATCGGTGATCCGCAGGCCAAATGAGATGGGCCCCATCACCTGCCCCTTAATGGCCGGGTACTTGCTCAAATCATGTTCCAGGAAACGATGAAACACATAGGCATATTTCTCAGATAAAGCGAAAGTATCCGGATCCGCACTTTTTTCCAGGTATGCCGGCAACTCCTCGTAAAAGAGAGCTGTATCCAGCGTGATGCGCTGTTCTTCATCAATTTTTATTCCGGGAAAATGTTCAGAAAACTGAACATACATATCTTCATAATATGAGACGTGGGGCAGCTGTGGCCAAAAGGGTATATCCAGGGAAAAGGCCATTTCTAAAGCTTTGTCCACGTCTTTATGGGGGAGAATTCCCATCGCCGATGTAGCGCAACCTCCAATAACTTGCATGCCATTTCTCCTTTCCAGCACTTTCTCTCATTATAGCATGCGTCAAAAAACGAGGTATTAACAATGAATTAAGGTCTAAGGGCAAAAAAAACTAAACCCGCAGGTTAGTTTTCTTCAGTTTCATCATCTTCTGTTGTTTCTTCATCATCGGTTTGGGCATCCGCCTCATCCTCTGTGGAGTTCTCTTCAAACTGGCTGGGATCACCAATCAGTTGATTCATCTCCGCTTCTGCCTGGGCAATGAAGCCGCGGGCGTTGGCTACCAACTGCTGTTGGTCGGAGGGGTTTAACTCCAGTACTTCATTCCACTGCTCAATGGCGGCAGTGGCATTATTGCGGCCGAAGTATTGGAAGATGCCGTAATTATAACGTGCCTGTACATGGGTAGGATCAGTTTCGATGGCCTTTTCAAACTGCTCTTCAGCCAAATCATAACTGTCGGAGTAGAAGGCCGAGACCGCCCGGTCAACACGGACATTAACGTCATCCGGTTCAATTTCCAGCGCCTTGCCGTAAGGTTCAATTGCATTAGCAAAATTTTCGGCAGTTTTTTCCGCATCATCCATTTCACTGTATACAAGGGCTAACTGATAATAACTGTTGCCCAACTGTGTCCACAGAGCGGCATTATCCGGGGATGACTCCAAACTGTTTTCATACTGACGGATTTGGAATTCCAAATCTTCAATGGTGCCGGCTAAATTACCTCTAGCCGCCGGAGGTGTCATAAATCCTCCCGCTAATCCAATAGCAACAACAGAAAATAGCATGCCGGCTGCTGCCAGAATCACCACAATCTTAACCATCTTCTTATCAAGCCTACGAATAGCACTTTTCTTCTTTCCCATATTACAACCTCCCGGATTGTGCATAGATGGTCAAACATTTAACCTATTCGCTTTATTATAGCATATCCCTTTAATTAATATTTGAACTTTTTGTGAACATTTTCTTTAGTCAATTTAACAGCCCTGGCACGTATACTTTAAAAAGTCCTTTATAAAGGAGGCGCCATGCTAAAAGAACATACGGTTTTCACCATGGCGGCACTGCGGATTCTGTCCGGCCTGCTGGAGGTAGGCGCTGCGCTTATTATTCTCCGTTTCAATAAAATTGAAACGGCGCTGCGCGTAAACGGCGTTTTAGCTGTTATAGGGCCCACAATCCTGCTTTTGGGAATCACCTTAGGGGTAATGGGCCTTTCCGACCGTTTACCGCTGGGCAGAATGCTGATGATTTATGCCGGGGTATTTTTAATTTTTTGGGGAACACGTCGCCTGTAGAGAGCAAAAAACGGAACGGATGCTTTTTTTGGCATCCGTTCCGTTTAGTTTTTAGCGACTCATTTTTGTTGCTGCCACTCAGTTTCCGCTACATTTGCCGCCACGGTCAGCGCTTCCCACACTCCTTTGTACGGTGGCGCATAACACATGTCCACTTCAGCAAACTCTCCTAATGTCATACCATTGGTGATGGCGGTAGCCAAAATATCCGCCCGGTGGGCAACCCCTTCATGCCCCACAATCTGACCGCCCAACAACGTGGCAGTCTTTCTGTCATAGACCAGCTTGATACGGATCTTTCTGGGATTGGGATAATAAATGGCATGATCCAGAGTAGTTACCGTGGTTGACAGCACATCAAAACCGAAATCGCGGGCTGTTTCCTCGGTAAGACCGGTAATGGACACAGCTAAATCAAAAATTTTAGCCACCGATGTGCCCAGTACACCGGCAAATTCCTCCGGCGCACCGCAGGCATTCTGGCCTGCCAACCGGCCCTGACGGTTGGCCGTGGTACCCAGTGGGATATAAACATTTTTATGCAGCAGGCGATGGTATGTTTCAGCGCAGTCACCGGCAGCAAAAACATCGGGCACGTTGGTACGCATCTGACGGTCCACCACCACAGCTCCCTTGAAACCCACTTTGATGCCGGCATTATGAGCCAACTCACAGTTTGGCCTCACGCCGATACTCAAAATTGCCAGATCACAGGGATATTCACCTTTCTCCGTAACCACTGCTTCAACCCGCTCATTTCCCCGGAAAGCCACCAGTCCTTCCCCGGTATGAACATGTACCTGATTTCTTTCCAACTCATCAGAAACGATTTGAGAAAATTCGGAATCAAAATTAACCAGCAATCGTTCTGCTTTTTCTATAACTTGCACCTCTTTGCCTAACAGGCGCAGGTTTTCAGCCACTTCCAACCCGATATACCCGGCCCCCACAATAACAACCCGTTTAACAGAGGGAGATGCCAAAGCATCCTTAACTTTTAGGCCGTCGTTTAAGGTGCGTAAGGTATAAACTCCGGGGAGATCAACTCCCGGCAGATTCGGAACAATTGCCCGGGCGCCGGTGGCATAAATCAGCTTACTGTAGGGCTGTTTTTTGATTTCACCGCTATCCAGATCTTTAACCTGTAGTTCTTTGGCTTCGGTATCAATGGAAAGAACTTCATGTTTGGTCAACACCGCAATTCCCAGTCGTTCATCATAATATTGTGGTGTACGAATCACCATCTTATTATGGTCAGGAATCACATCAGAGAGATAATAAGGGATTCCGCATGCTCCGTAGGAAACATATTCGGATTTTTCAAAAACCACCACAGGCAAATCCGGCTGCAGGCGTCTCGCTTTTGATGCGGCACTCATGCCGGCGGCTACCCCACCGATTATAACTAAAGGATGCTGCATATAAAAACTCACCTCCGTGCTCTTTGTATTCGGCGCTCAATGTAGCTTTCCTGCAACAAAAACGCGTCGTTATCTTTTTGTAAGCATTGTCAGGGAATATTTTCCCGCTTTTCGGTGACGCTATGGGTATTAAACATTTGCAGGTGATGCTATTTTGAACGTATACCAGATGCCGATTTGGGAACTTCAGTCTTTGCCCGGCTTAAAACAGGTGGAAGCAAGGTTACGGGAGCTTAGTCGCGGTGAGGATTCCTGGACCCCTTTGTTTTCCGACTCCGTTATTCGCGGCGGCAAGCGACTGCGTCCCGCCATGGTTTTACTTTGCGGGTCCTTTTATGCATCTCCGCAAACTGAACTTGTGGATATGGCAACAGCCATTGAATTGATTCATACCGCTTCCCTTGTTCATGACGATGTCATAGACCATGCCGCTTCCCGGCGCGGCCACCCCACCGTTTCCGCCAAGTGGGGAGACCACCAGGCGGTGCTCTACGGTGATTTTCTTTTTGCCCGTGCCTTTTCCCTCCTGACCAAACATGGCCAGGTAGGAGTCCTGGAAAATATGACCCGTGCCATCAGCCTGATGTGCGAAGGTGAAATCGAGCAGGCCGCTTCACGGTTTAACCCCAATGTAACAGAAGCAGATTACATTTCCTACATCCATAAGAAAACTGCCTATTTTATTTCCGCCTGCTGCCTGGCCGGGGCAGAAGCATGTGACATGCCGCCTGCGGAAAAAAAGGCGCTGGCCACCTTCGGCCTGCAGCTGGGGTATGCGTTTCAGATGATAGATGACTTATTGGATTACACTGCAAACCCGGGAGCTTTAGGCAAACCGACGCTACAGGATTTAAAAGAAGGGTACCTGACCCTTCCTGTTATTCGCCTGCTTAAGGAACCACGCTTTGCACTCCATGTCCGCAAGATTATTGAAAACCGTGACTTCACCGCCAACAATATGGAATTTATCTCCAGAGCTCTCCAGGAGTGCGGAATTTTGCAACAAACCCAGGAAAGAGCGAGAACATTGATTGACCGGGCCAAGCGAAACCTGGAGAAGCTGCCCCAAAAACCACCAAAGATCATCCTGTCCCGTCTGGCCGATTATGTGGTGCGGCGCACATGTTAACAATCAGATAATACCCTTACTGCGTAAAGCCAGACAGACTTTATACAGCCAAAATGTTTCCGTTCCACCATATCGCAGCAACTGCTGCGATATTTTATTACGGCCCGACTGGGACGCTTTGGGATCTGACAAATACATGGCCAAAAGACCAATGGCTACGGTGCGGTGAAACCCGGAGCGCGGCATAGTCTCTACCCGCTGCATCGCCTCCTGGGCAAACTGCTTTAAACCTTCTTCCATGGCCATTTGTGTGGGGTAAAACGAAACGAAATTTAAATCACCAAATTCACGGTCTTCATCCAGATCAATAAAGTAATCCAGCAGAATATGCAGGCCGCAAACCCAGGGAAAGTAGCATGCCAACAGCTCCCTTCTTTGCTCCGAAGACACCGGACCAGCCGAAGCCATGGCCGCCAGGGCAAACATTGCCAAAGTTGAACCGGTTGCAGCGGCAAACTCCCACCAATACAACTGCAGGGTCGGATCTTTTTCCCGCTCAAACCAGGAAACCAACTGCTCTACCCTCAGTCTCTTCTCCATGTGCTTATAAACCTGCAAGTCAGAGTACAAACTGACAAGCCCCACCAAATCAGCCTTAATATCGCCATAACCGGGAAAAGCAGCCACCGTTTCCCGGCATACCTTTACCAGCAAATCCAAATACCCACCGTCATTTTGGTGGGGATAACTATCATACCAATGGGTAAGCGGCAAATCGGTATCAACTGCCGCCCGCATGGCCTGGTGGAGGGTGCGGAATGTGGTGTCATCGGCTCCTTCCACCCGGTCACAAAGGTTATCCAGATAATCACTGATGGTCTGCAGCGCCACAATAAAACGCACCATCTCCCGGGTCTTGCCACCGGTATAGAGAGAAAAAATAGCTCCACCCTGACAGTGAAACCGCTTCATTTTCATACTGGCCAAAGCCTGCCGGCGCAGCTCTTCATCAGGAATGGCCGAAGCCTTCACACGCCACAACTTCAAATCGTGCTCAACCATGGGAAAAACACGAAAAATATAGGGAAAAATAACAGCTCTATCCTTTGACCTCTCCCAAACAGATAACGTCATACTTATCCTCCCGTCGCCACGGTGTTCCCTATAGTATACCACAAGCACCCATTTTTATGGCTTAGAACAGGGGAACCCCGTTCTTTCTTGTCTGGCAAATCCGAATTTAGCACTTAAAGCAGGGATTAATATAAAAATAGTCGAACAATACCGCAGGAGTTGATACAATGAAAAAAATGGCCTTTGGTTTTAAGGAAATCAGGGAACACATTTTAGACAAGCCCGAGGATATGACCCAATACGCCTGCACACAAATGGATGCAGTGCAAAAGGTTTTAAAAGACATGCCTGATTACACCTGCCCTGCATCCTGCAACGATTGCTGCCACGGCTCGATTCTAATGTCTTATGTGGAGTATGTGGGAATTTTAAAATGCCTGCGGGAACGCTACAGCCCGGAAGAACTGGAGCAATTGTTTGCCGAGCGCCTTGGTGTCCTGGAAGAAGAGGGGAAACTGCTTTGCCCATTTGTGAGGGACGAGCGAGAAAAAGAACACTGTGCAATTTATACACACCGCCCTTTAATCTGTCGGGTATTTGGCACCACCGCTTCTCCGTGCAGCGTCAAGGAACTGGAACCGGCACATTTGCCGGAGGCGCCTTTTTACCGGGCCTATAACATGCTCTACTATATGGAAGACGGCAGTTTTATCGGCCTGCCGCTAACCGATGATTTGGCACTTTATGAAGCTCCTTTTGATATCTGGGCCATTGCCGACAGCGGACAGACTGAGGAATTAATTGACCTCTTTAACGAGCACGGCAGCATGCGGGCAGTGATATGCGATGTCCCACAAAACCGCTTTTTCACCTTGCTGCCTGATGGCACCCGTCAATACCTGGAATAGAAAGTGGGACAAGAAAACCACCGAATCAAGTGATCCGGTGGTTTTGTGTTAGGCGGAGAGTTTTTGGGGCTGGTTTGCGGTTCCGTCTAAAGAGATTTTTACTGTTTGTACCGGGATGTCCACACCGGCACGTTTTACTGCTTCACGTACGATGCTGATTAAGCCGCTGCAGCAGGGAACTTCCATGTGGGCCACGGTAATGCTGTTTAAGTTGTTCACACGAATAATTTCAGCCAGTTTTTCCACATATGACATGGCATCATCCAGTTTGGGGCAGCCAATGGCCAAGGCACGGCCGCTGAGGAAGTCTTTGTGGAAGTCTGCATAAGCAAAGGGCGCACAGTCGGCTGCTACCAGCAGGTCGGCATTCTTAAAGTAGGAAGCTGCAGGGTTCACCAGTTTAAGCTGTACAGGCCACTGGCCCAGTTCGGAGGGAGTTTCCCCTTCCGCTGTTACCGGCTTGGCATCTTTTTTCGGTGCCATTGTTCTGGCCATGGTGCCGGGGCAACCGCAGCCCAGAGGCTGTTGTTCCTGAGCCTGTGTCTTTTTCTGTTCTTCCAGGTGCTTTTCCACCGCTTCTTCGTCAAAAGCATCTGCATCCCGTTCTTCGATAATCAGTGCATCCTGGGGGCAATTACCCAGACACTCACCCAGGCCGTCACAAAGCTTATCTTCAATCAGGCGGGCTTTACCGTTAACAATTTGCAGTGCTCCTTCAGCACATGCGGGGATACATTGGCCGCAGCCATCACACTTGTTTTCATCAATACGAACTATTTGTCTTTTCATGAGAAATTTCCTCCTCTTAATGTCTTAGCGTTAGACACAGTATAGCACGGTATTTGCCTGTTGAATGTGATGTATATCAAACGGACAGAAAAAATAAATGATATATATTGTCAAAAAAGCAGGATTTACGACTTGACAAAAGAAATACTTGTTAAACATATAACTTTAGCACTATGGAGAGGTGAGTAAATGAATATTGGCATTATCGGCGGCGGACGCGGCGGTTTGGCTATCCTGAATTTGCTGATGACCATTGATAGCGTCAGGGTACTCTGGGTTGCAGACGTTCAGGCCGATGCACCGGCACTGGCCAAAGCCCGTGAACTGGGCATTGGTGCTGTGACCGACTTTATTCCCAAATTAACTGAACCCAACCTGCAGATGGTTATCGAAGTTACCGGCGTGGAAAAAGTAAAGGATCTGGTAAAAGCAAATATCCCGGAAGAAGTAGCACAAATGGATGCCTCTGCAGCAAAACTATTGATTACCATTGTGCAAAGCCGGGAAGAGCTGTTTAAAAAGATTTATGCCAATGCCGAAGAGTTGGCACGCTACATAGAGCAATTAAATGAGTCGGCAGGGCAAATCCGGGCCAGCATGGAACAGTTGGCCGGGGAAGCGGAAAAACTGGCCAACTATGGCGAAACACTGACCGAAACATCACAGACTGCCACAACAGAAGCAGAAAAAACGCAGCAGATTTTAAAGATAATCGAGGATATTGCCAAGCAGACCAATATTATAGGACTAAACGCTGCCATTGAGGCAGCACGGGTGGGACAGGCCGGACAGGGTTTTTCCGTTGTTGCCACGGAGATCCGCAAGCTTGCGGAAAACACCAGCGTATCCACCAAAGAAATCGGCACCATTACCTCAACAGTTAAAGACTATATGTCGACCATCAACAACGGCATCAAAGAATCAGGCCTTATTGCCCAAAGCCAGGCGGCAGCTACCGAAGAGACTCTGGCTGCACTGGAATCCCTGGCGGATGTTTCCCAAAGACTGCAAAAATTATCTGCCGACTTATTAAAACTTCAATAATAAGAAAAGCACTTCAAATCGGTTTCCTTTAGCAGCTTCGCAAACTGCGAAGCGTTAATTTCCTACCAATACAAAGAAAAGGCGGTTGCCCGCCTTTTCTTTTTTCTTTCTGGCTAGATTAATTTACCGGTAAATATTTGATATCTTCAGATGCTCCGATTCAATATCAGCCAGAGCGCGAAAGACTTCCTGTACTCGTTTTTCGGGAGCCCGGTCAGCCACCTGCAGGTAAAACTGAATGGCACGCTGCTCACGGTCATGGGCATCGGCCAGATTTTGTGCGTCATCATTTCCGGCACAATCTTCATCCGGCAGATCCGGCTCCTCCACTCCTGCCATTTCCGCCAGCAACTCGGCATGTTCCGCCTCCTGCTTCTGCAGGCGCTTAAAGATTGCCTGGGTAACCTGTGTCTGAGCATTTTTCTGGGCACATTTATAAAAAGCGGCGTTGCCCACTTCCAGCTGGATGGCTTTCATACAATCCTCGTAACTTTGCTCACTCATTTCAACTTTACCGGTTTTAACCCATTCGGCAGCACCCATCATCCAACGGCCGTGTGCACCGCAATAGGGACAGCGATCAGGAGCATCACTGCCGAGATATGTTTCACCGCAAATCTGACAACGATATGGACTAAACATTTATGCAACACCTCCAATTTTAAATATCTTCTTCTAACTAACAATTTGCTCAATTTCTGTTCTTTTCCTTCAAAACTAATTTGTGTTTATAAAAATGTAAGATTCTACCCGCAGGAACTATTGAATATGTTTACCTTTTAACCTGATGTTTATGATTGAGCTTTCCAATTAACAGATAGCAGCATCTTTTTTGAGCAATCATCCAGAGTATATTTAACTTGGAGGGATTGGCCAGGAAATTGTCGAATGGTAACTTGCAACCGCGTATTATGCCTTTGCCGGCAAGCGGTTAAACTGATTAATAATGGGGGAGATTGGTTGGGAAAAGCAGCTGGCAGGATCGGCGGTGCCTTTGGCGGCTACAGCATTGAATGCACCCGTGAGGGCAATATTTTTCACGGCCGCCTGGGAGGAAAAGTTAGTGGAAACGACATCAACCTGGAAATATCGGCAGAAGGCAACCATCTTTGGGGAAGAGTCGGCGGTGAGGTGATTGGCAAGGACCTGAATATGGCACTGGAGCCGGGCCGGGCCTTCGGCCGCTTAGGCGGAGAAACCATCGGAGATGACATTTCCCTGGAGGGCCATGAGCAAATCAGCGGCAGAGTGGGCGGCTCCATCGTAGGGTTTGACTGCAACCTTAAATTCATAGCCGCAGAAGGCCGGCTGCAGGGCCGCCTGGGCGGAACCTTTGTGGGGGCCGACGTAAACCTGGACTTAGTGGACTTCCCACCCCTTGTGGCGGCTGTTTTAGCCTGTGTGGTGTACAAAATTTATCTGGAGCGCTCCAGGGCGGCCAAGGGTGGTCGCTAAAAATGCCCGCAAACTGTACGGTTTGCGGGCATTATTTTACTGATTCTGTTTTTTGGTGTGGTTTAACAGGCCACCGTCTTTAATAATGGCAATCTGTCGCGCTGTAAGGCCGTGTTCCACGGTAAAAGTAGCTCCGCTGTTGCGGTTTGCGACCGTCAATTCATCGCCCCGCTCCAACTGTTGACGGAGATTGGTAATTTCCAGCACATCGCCCTGACTGATTTTTTCATAATCTTCTTCCTTCACAAAGGTAAGGGGCAAGATACCGAAATTCACCAGGTTAGCACGATGAATACGGGCAAAAGATTTGGCCAGCAGAGCTTTTACACCCAGATACATGGGAGCCAGTGCCGCATGTTCCCGGCTGGAGCCCTGGCCATAGTTATGACCACCCACCACAATGCCGGCTTTGGAATCCTTGGCTCGAGTGGAAAACTCCGCATCTACACCGGAAAACACATACTCGCTGATGGCGGGAATATTGGAACGCAGTGGCAGAATCTTTGCTCCTGCCGGCATAATATGGTCCGTAGTAATATTGTCTTCAACTTTTAACAGCACATCAACGGTTAAAGTTTCAGGCAACTCCTCATTAACCGGCAGCGGCTTAATATTGGGACCGCGCACAACTTCCACAGCATCGGGATCCTTTGCCGGAGCAATAATCATGCTGTCGTCGATGAGGAATTTCTCCGGCAATTCAACCGGCTTATATTCTCCCAGCGTACGGGGATCTGCCAGCTTGCCTGTCAGAGCCGAAGCGGCTGCCACTTCCGGGCTGGCCAGATATACGCCGGCATCGGCTGTGCCGGAACGACCGGGGAAGTTACGGTTAAAGGTTCGAACGGATACGGCGCCGGATGGCGGTGACTGCCCCATACCGATGCAGGGTCCACAGGTTGCCTCCAAAATCCTGGCTCCGGCGGCAATCAGGTCTCCCAGGGCACCGTTACGGGCTAACATTTCAAAGACCTGCTTTGAGCCAGGCGAGATAACCAGACTCACTTGGTCATTTACTTTTTTACCACGGAGGATATTGGCCACCTGCATTAAGTCGGCGTATGAAGAGTTGGTGCAGCTGCCGATGGCCACCTGATCCACTTTAATATGGCCCAGGCTGCTCACCGTCTCTACGGCATCCGGGCTGTGCGGTGCGGCTACCAACGGTTCCAGCTTGTCCAAGTCAATGATAACTTCCTCATCATAGGTGGCGTCCGCATCGGGCAGCAGTTCAGTCCACTGGTCCTCCCGATCCTGGGCTTTTAGGAAGGCACGGGTAATTTCATCACTGGGGAATACCGAAGTGGTTGCGCCCAACTCAGCCCCCATATTGGTAATGGTAGCCCGCTCAGGAACTGTAAGGCTTTTTACACCAGGTCCGGTATATTCAATAACCTTACCCACACCACCTTTTACCGAAAGGCGGCGCAACACTTCCAAAATCACATCTTTGGCAGAAACCCAGGGCTGCAGTTCTCCCTGCAATTCCACCTTCACCACTTTGGGCATGGTGAGATAAAACGGGCCTCCACCCATGGCCACAGCCACATCCAGGCCGCCGGCACCCATGGCCAGCATGCCGATGCCGCCGCCGGTGGGGGTATGGCTGTCGGAACCTAAAAGAGTTTTCCCCGGCACCCCAAAGCGCTCCAAATGCACCTGGTGGCAGATACCGTTGCCGGGCCGGGAAAAGTAAATCCCGTATTTGGCAGCCACCGATTGCAGAAAGCGGTGATCGTCTGCGTTTTCAAAACCGGACTGCAATGTGTTATGATCGATATAAGATACGGATAGTTCCGTCTGCACCTGCGGAACACCCATGGCCTCAAACTGCAGATAAGCCATGGTACCGGTAGCATCCTGTGTCAGAGTCTGGTCAATTCTTATGGCTATTTCACTGCCTGTCTTCATTTCCCCTGAGACAAGGTGCTCAGCGATGATTTTTCTTGTCAGATTTTTGCCCATATTTCGCATTCCTCCTGTCATGTCTACACTTGAATGTATCATAAAAACACTTTTTCTGTCAACGAAACCACCGGGAAGGAAAAACAGCCTCTCAGGGAGAAAAAGAAAAATAACCCACTTTTTTGAAAGCGTGGTGACCAACATGCCGGCAAATCTCACACCGCAATATTATGAGGCAGAAGCAAGATATAAAAAAGCCAGCACCCCTGAAGACAAAATGGATGCCCTGCAGGAAATGCTCTCCATTATGCCTAAACACAAGGGCACCGAAAAACTACAGGCCGATATCAAAAAGCGCCTGGCTCAATTGCGCGAGGAAAGCCAACAGAAGAAAAAACAAAAGGGCGGCTACAACCCGTTTCATGTGGAAAAGCAAGGCGCGGGACAGGTGGCCCTTGCCGGCTGCCCCAATACAGGAAAATCGGCACTGATATCCACCCTGACCCGGGCCAAGGTAAAAGTTGCGGATTTCCCCTTTACCACTTCCATTCCCGCTACCGGTATGATGCCCTATGAAGATATCATGATTCAGTTGGTGGATACGCCGCCTTTTACCGAAGACGGTGCCCCACCGGGCCTGATAGGCACATTTCGTAACGCAGATATGATTCTGCTTACCATTGATCTTAGTTCAGGCGACTGCCTTGATCAGGTGGAAACTTCTTTTACCCTCCTGGAGGAGCGCGGCGTAATTGACAGAGAAGGCGAAAACCCGGTGGCTCTGCCCTTTCTCCTGCTGGGAATGAAAGCAGACCATCCTGACGCCGATGCTAATCTGGAAGTGTTAAAAGAGCTGTATCCACAGCTGGAGCTGACTCCCGTCTCCATCCATCAGGATTTGACCAATCTGCAGGAAACCATTTTCAAAATACTGGATGTTATCCGCATTTACGGCAAAACTCCGGGCAAAAAGGCACAGCTGGAAAGGCCCTTTATTCTTAAATCCGGTTCCACGGTCCTGGATCTGGCATACACGGTCCACCGTGATTTTCCGGATAAATTAAAAAGCGCCCTGGTTTGGGGCTCAGCCCGTTTTGACGGCCAGGCGGTGGCCAAAGATTATGTATTACACGACAAGGACATAGTTGAGCTGGTAATTCAATAAAGCCGCGCAAAAATTGCGCGGCTTTCTCTTATGACTAAGTCTAGGCCGGGGAAAAACCCTGCTGCCCCCACCATTCTTCTTTTAGGGTGTCATAAATGTTCTGCAAAGACTCCAGATGACTGTCCTCCCATTCGGCCAATCGCTGCAGTAACTCTTTGAGTTCAGGAGTTTGGGCTTCCTTGGCGGCATTGCGGTAAAAGACCATGGATTCTTTCTCCATCAATATACCAATTTTATAAACTGAGATTTCCAGAGAACCGGATTCCGTACCTACATTGCCCGGCCTGAATATCCTGGGTGACGGAGCCTCGGTCACATCCAGGCCCTCCAAAGTGGGAGTCTGGTTATCCGAAAGCTGCCGATACATTTTCCGCAACCAGGATTCATGCTGCTGCTCCTCCTTGGCCAGATGATTAAAGGCGTCTTTTACAGATTCATCTTCGGCGCGCATGGCAGCCAGACTGTAGAACTGATAGCCTTCCACTTCATTCAGTATGGCTGTTCTTAAAATGTTTAACTCGTCCATACCTCTCACCTCTTTTGCATATTTTCATATATCTTAGCATTTCTCTCTCTTTCTTATCTTATCAGAATCTTAAACTTGTCCTTAACCCGACTTATCAGGTCAGATTTTTCTGCCAAACTGCAGGAAATAAATCTGTGGAGCGCGAATGTTAACGTCATGGCTAATCCGGGGAGGACTGAGATGAAAGCTAATATTCTGGAAGCCATTGGCGAAACGCCTTTGGTACGAATCAATCGTTTACATACCAATCCACAGGTTACCCTGGCTGTAAAGCTGGAGGGCAACAATCCGGGCGGAAGTGTTAAGGACCGGATTGCCTACTACATGCTGCGAAAAGCTGAAGAAAAAGGTGAACTGACCAAAAATAAAATTATCCTGGAGCCCACCAGCGGCAACACCGGCATCGGCCTGGCCATGGCTGCCTCGGTGATGGGCTATCGCCTGGTGGTGACCATGTCTGAAAAGATGAGCAGTGAGCGACGCAAAATGCTGGAGGTGTTTGGCGCCGAATTAGTACTGACTCCAGGCGAGTTGGGCACCGATGGTGCCATTATGAAGGCCCGGGAAATGATAGCCAAGGACCCGGACCGCTACTATATGCCTAACCAATTTGCCAATGAAAACAACTATATGGTACACTATGAAACAACCGCTGAAGAAATCTGGCGACAAACCGATAATAAGGTAACACACTTTGTGGCCGGTATGGGGACCACCGGCACATTAATGGGCGCTTCTAGACGCCTCAAAGAACTGAATCCCGACATTAAGATTATCGGTGTAGAGCCTTATATGAACCATAAAATCCAGGGACTCAAGAACATGGAAGAGGCCATTAAACCGGCCATATATGATTCCAAACGACTGGATGAAAAAATAAATGTCAGCGATGAAGATGCTTTTGAAATGGCCTTCCGTCTCACCCGGGAAGAAGGAATCTTTGCCGGAATTTCTGCAGGAGCAGCCATGCATGCAGCAATCAGTGTGGCCAATAAACTCACCTCAGGCTTTGTGGTTGCCATTATTCCAGACCGCGGTGATAAGTATATGTCCACCGATTTATTCTGTGCTGAACGTTGCAAAAGGCGCAGACCCGACTGCCTGTTGACGGAGAATCTCTTTTAAGGCACGCTGCGGCGTGCTTTTTATAACCTGCACTGCGCTACCGCGAATAAGCGCGCCTTGTTAAGAAATTATTATCAATTTACCCTGTTATCTTAGCATATAATGTTTATTACCCCCTTTTTACAAGGGCACAATAAAGAGAGCATGCATAATGCTGTGAAAGAGGGATGAGCATTGACAAATAATAAAAAAGAGTTAACCGTTGATATTCTTCTCCCCGACAATGAAATTATTGAACTGCCGGGAAACCGCTCTTTGCTGGAAATCAGGCGTGATGTGGCAGAACACTTCCCCTCCACCATCGTGGCAGCACTGGTGGATGAAAAAGTCCGGGACCTGGAAACGGTGGTTGACACGCCTTCGGTGATAAAATTTCTGGACCTGTATACTAAAGAAGGAGCGCGCATTTACCAGCGTAGCCTGACCTTCCTTTTGCTCTATGCCACACACGTTCTATTCCCCAAAGCCGAAGTAAAAGTGGAACATTCGTTGGGTAAAGGTCTCTACTGTGAGATTGACAAAAACTCCAAACTCACCGCCGACGAGGTGGCTGCCATAGAACAAAAAATGTGGGAAGTGGTAAACCAGGACCTGCCCATTGTGAAGAACAAAGTACCTGTGGACGAAGCCATTGAGATTTTCCGCAAAGAGGGGTTTGAAGATAAAGTCCGCCTCTATAAGCGCTGGCCCAAAGAAACCCTTACTCTCTACGGCATAAACAGTTTCCATGACTCACTCCACGGCTATATGGTGCCAAGCACCGGTGTTTTACAGCTCTTCAGCCTGGAATATTACGAACCCGGCGTTATCCTGCGCTTCCCCGACGAAAAAGATCCGTTTTCCATTCCCCGCTTTGTGGAGCAAAATAAGCTCTTTGACATCTTCCGTGAATCGGAGCGCTGGGCCCGCATTCTGGGCGTAAGCACAGTAGGGGTATTAAACGACGTGATTGAAGAAGGCCAAGGTGCAGACATTATCCGCATCAATGAAGCGTTGCATGAAAAGAAAATTGCCCAAATTGCCGATATGATTACAGAACGGGAAGACGAAATCTGTGTCATCCTCATCGCCGGGCCCTCTTCCTCAGGCAAAACCACCTTTGCACAACGTCTCCGCACACAGCTCTTGGTAAACGGCATCCGTCCCTTCCCCATCTCTTTGGACGACTATTTTGTGGATCGGGACAATACGCCCTTAGACGAATCAAACAAACCGGATTTTGAGCATATTGAAGCCATTGATTTAGACCTCTTCAACAAACACCTCATCGATCTGATTAACGGCGGGGAAGTGGATATCCCCACCTTCAATTTTTCCACCGGTACACGTGAATACAACGGTAAACGGATCAAACTGGAGAAAAACCAACCGCTGATCATCGAAGGGATTCATGGCCTAAACGAACGGCTGACCCAATCTATTCCCCGTAACCGTAAATTTAAAATCTATGTCTCCGCCCTCACCGCTTTAAACGTGGATCAGCATACCCGCATCCATACCACAGATACCCGGCTCCTGCGCCGCATAGTCCGCGACAATCAGTTCCGCGGCACCGATGCGCTCACCACTATCCGCCGCTGGCCCTCAGTACGCCGCGGCGAAGACCGCAACATCTTCCATCTCCAGGAGGAAGCAGATATCATGTTTAACTCCGCACTGGTTTACGAACTGGCCATCCTTAAACAACACGCCGAACCGCTCCTGGAAAAAATCGAACAAACAGAGCCGGAATACGTGGACGCCAAACGCCTACGCCTGTTCCTCTCCGGCTTTGTCCCCTTAGATTCCCACGACGTCCCTTCAAACTCCATCCTACGCGAGTTCATCGGCGAGTCATGCTTTTTCCGGATATAACAAGAGCCCACGGCAACGTGGGCTCTTTCCTATTCTTTTCTTGATACAAACCATCCCCCGGCACAACAGCTAATTACCATCATCCACAATAAATTAGTATTCATGCCATAACTTTCGTAAGCAGGCGGCATCGTAATCCAGGTATCCAAGGAGGAATTGGCTGCCCAGGGGCTGTAGTCCACATCTCCCTCAATTACATCGCCGGGAGTCTGTGTTCCCCACCAGTTATTTGTTGCATCAATGGTTTGTGATGCATTGCTATGCAGAGCAAAGTCGCCATATTCTAAAAATTGACTCTGGTTAATCCTAATATTGCTAACGTCATCCAAAATTGTTACTGCTGACCCTCCGGGATTACTTACTGTAATACCCTGTACGGTAACATTCTTTACAGCCTTCCTATCCCCCTCAATTTTTAAAGCCGTTCCACCATTCCCAAAAAAAATTAAATCCGCTATAACCAGATGAGCCCGATCATGTTTGATATGAAAAGCAAAACTGCCACCACTAAAATCCAACACAGGCAATGGCACATCACTTTCCTTAGCCGCCACTGTAATAGGGTTATCCACAACCAGGTTCTTTTCAGAGTAAGTACCCGGATAGATTAGAACTTTCGAGTTTTGATTGGCAGATATAATATCCAATGCCTCGGCTACGGTATTTACGTACCCGTGTCTGGGATCTGAAAATTCTTTGTTCACGTGAACAGTCTCCGGTTTGCCCACAGAATATCCTACCAGGCTGTCTGTTTCAGAAAACATTGACATCATGCCGTCACTTTTAAAATGAGCCGTATAAAACATTTTAAATACGTGTGATCCATTTCCTACAGTAAGGTCATTTAAATTGTACCGAATGTCACTACTATTTTCTAAAATAGGATTATCTGCACCACGGACCACTGTCCAGTTATCGATACCATCTTCAGAATACGCCAGACCGGCGTAAGCAGGCGTCTTGTCATCTTCCTGATCCGCCAAAAAGAAAAGATAATAACCGTCGTAATATGGTATGACCTGCCCAGTAGGCCGGTAAGAATGCTTGTTTAGCACTACATTAGCTGTCCCGTTAAACTCTGTAAAGCCATCTCCCTTGGAAAGAGAGCGCTTAACGGCATTATCGCTTGCCTCGTCGATCCAATAAAGCCATACCTGATTATCCACCACCAGTGTATCTACAACGCCCTTTACCGAATCAGGAAGACCCTCAACCCTTACCGGGTTATTCCAGTTCTTTCCGTCATCGCTATAAGTGTAACTTAGCCCTCCGTTTTCCAAAAAGTACATCGCAAACTCCCCATCCGGCTTTATAAACACAGCAGGTCTGCGAATGTTTTGTTGGTAATTGTGCCTTCCTTCTACTATAATTGGTAATCCATCATCAAAGTTATCCTGTCCTGATGATGATTGCGCAAATTTAACCGTCCCACCTGCAACGGACTGATCCTCATACCATAATAAAAACGGATTTTCTTCTGTTCCTTCACCCAACATGGAGACATAACGGACAATGCTATTGGGCCTTTCCAAGTGACCCTTATCACTCACATGGAGGTTTGTGGCCAAATCTGACGATGCACTGGCCGGTTGTCCAAATGCGATTGCGACAATTATCACAAATAAAAATACAGAACTTACTTTTTTAACTGACAAAGAATCGCCCCCCCGAACGGTATCCTTTATCAGCCTATCATGTTATCGGGAAAAACTCCCAAGAAAACAGTCGCGTATTTCGTCACTATTTTTGGTTGTTTTTGTTGAAAAAAGAAATAACCGCGCGGTTGCACGGTTTATTGATATATTACCTTCTTTTCTTTACTTACTAAGAAAATTCCACCGGCAAGACAGAGTATGGAGATAACCTCAACAGATTTTATTCATGTCATAGCTGGTATAGGCCGGTGGTTCTGCACTCTTAGAGTTCACCTGAGCAAATTGAGAAAATGAAGTTGTTTCTACTTCAATATATTTTGTACATCTGTTTCTTTTTTATTAATTGACATGATGTGGAATAATACTTTAGGATTAGTTTAAAAAGTCTCTGCAAGGAGGGGCATCTAATGGATATCAGCAAGTTCACGGAAAAAGCTCAGGTAGCCTTAAAAGAAGCTCAGGATATATCTGTGCGTAAAAGCCACCAGACTGTGGATGCGGAACATCTTCTCCAGTCTCTTTTGGAACAGGAAAACGGTCTTGTTCCCAAACTGTTAAGCAAAGCAGGAGGTAATATTGAAACGCTTTCCTCCCGCCTTAATCAGTCTCTGGATAAAATACCTGCAGTTAGCGGTGCAGGTTCCACATACATGACACAGCGTATGAATCAGATTCTGGTCCGTGCTCAGGATGAAGCCAAAAACCTGACCGATGAATATGTCAGTGTTGAACATTTGGTTCTGGCCATGTTTGAAGATACTACCATCAGTAAATTACTGTCGGAAAGTGGTGTCACCCGCGCTTCATTTATGGAAGCCATGACCCAGGTACGGGGCAACCAGCGTATTACCAGTGCCAATCCGGAAGATACCTACGAAGCGCTGGAAAAGTACGGCCGCGACTTAACGGAAATGGCGGAGCAGAACAAACTGGACCCGGTCATTGGTCGGGATACGGAAATACGACGTGTTATTCAGGTTTTATCCCGCAGAACCAAGAATAACCCGGTTCTCATAGGTGAGCCGGGGGTGGGCAAAACAGCCATTGCTGAGGGACTTGCCCGGCGGATTGTGGCCGGTGATGTACCGGACAGCTTAAAAGACCGGCGGATTGTCTCGCTGGATATGGGGGCTCTGGTGGCCGGTGCCAAATACCGCGGTGAATTTGAGGAACGGCTAAAAGCAGTACTGCAGGAAGTAACCCAGTCTGCAGGCCGGATTATCCTCTTTATTGACGAGCTACACACAGTGGTTGGCGCAGGCAAAACCGAAGGCTCCATGGATGCGGGTAATATGCTAAAACCCATGCTGGCCCGGGGCGAATTGCATTGCATCGGGGCCACAACAATGGATGAGTACCGGCAGCATATTGAAAAAGATGCCGCATTGGAGCGGCGCTTCCAACCGGTAATTGTGGCTGAACCCACCGTGGAGAATACCATCTCCATTCTGCGGGGTCTGCGGGAGCGTTATGAACTGCACCATGGTGTACGCATCCAGGATGCGGCGCTGGTCTCGGCCGCAACCCTTAGTCACCGCTATATCTCCGATCGCTTCCTGCCTGACAAAGCCATTGACCTGATTGACGAAGCAGCGGCCAAACTGCGCACCGAAATGGAAAGCATGCCAGAAGAGCTGGAAAACCTGGAGCGGCGTCTGATGCAGCTGGAGATTGAGCGGGAGGCGTTGCGCAAAGAAAAAGACCAGGCCTCTCAGGAACGGCTGAATGCCCTGGAAAAAGAAGTGGCTGAGCTGCGATCCGAGCGGGATACCATGCGTGCCCAGTGGGAGGAAGAAAAGTCCACCATTGGCGGCTTGGGCTCCATTCGTGAAGAGCTGGAAAAAGCCCGGCATGAAATGGAGCAGGCCCAGCGTGAATACGATTTAAATAAAGTGGCGGAATATCAGTACGGACGGATTCCGGCGCTTGAGAAAAAACTAAAGGAAGCAGAAGAACGGCTGGGCAGTGACGAAGCCAAGCTGATTAAGGAAGATGTGACCCCTGAGGAAGTGGCGGAGGTGGTTTCCCGCTGGACCGGGATTCCCCTTTCCCGTTTGCTGGAAGGAGAAAAGGAAAAACTGCTGCGTCTGGACGATATATTACACGAACGGGTCATTGGCCAGGACGAAGCGGTCAACGCCGTTACAGATGCGGTGATTCGCGCCCGCTCCGGTCTAAAAGACCCCAAACGTCCCATCGGCTCATTCATCTTCCTGGGTCCCACCGGTGTGGGCAAAACGGAACTGGCCCGTGCCCTGGCAGAATCGCTTTTTGACAGTGAAGAGAACATGATCCGTATCGATATGAGTGAGTACATGGAAAAACACACGGTGGCCAGGCTTATCGGGGCCCCTCCCGGTTATGTGGGTTACGATGAAGGTGGCCAGCTCACCGAGGCGGTTCGCCGCAAACCATACAGCGTTCTTCTTTTTGATGAAATAGAAAAAGCCCATTATGATGTGTTCAACGTCCTGCTGCAGATTCTCGATGACGGCCGCCTCACCGACAGTCACGGCCGTACAGTGGACTTTAAAAACACCATCATTATCATGACATCCAATCTGGGCAGCATGCATCTTTTGGAAAATGCCGGTGAAAGCGGCGACATTGCCGAAAGCGTCAAAGATAAAGTAATGGCGGAGTTGCGCAGTCATTTCCGTCCCGAGTTTTTAAACCGGGTTGATGAAATTGTGCTCTTTAAGCCTTTAACTCTGGAAGAAACAAAGCAGATCATCGACCTGCAGCTGGAACTTCTGTACAAACGGCTGGCCGAACGCTACATTACTCTGGAAATGACCGAGGCGGCCAAAGAGCATGTGGCCCGTGCCGGTTATGACCCGGTTTACGGTGCCCGTCCTCTGAAGCGCTACCTGCAACGCCAGGTGGAGACGGTGCTGGCCCGGAAACTTATTGCCGGGGAAATCGCCGATCACAGCCATATTACAGTAGACGCAGACGAGAACCAGCTGATTTTTAGAATTTAACAAAAAATCTCCCGTCCGGTTTGGGCGGGAGATTCTATTGTGCCGGCAAAGCGGTAACTTTAAGCCTTTTTGTTTCATGGAACATGGGAGCACAGGTTAACAGTGTCAGTTGTTCATGGCCGGTTAGTATGTACAGTTGGGGATCGTCTGCATCCAGAGTTTCCTTTCCCTCCACCAGGTATGTGTAGACCTGCTCCTGATACGCAAGGTAAATGGGGTCTCCCTGGTTGAGGGAATCCAGTAAACCGAAGCTGCTTTGAGGACGATGTGCAGTAGCCGGGTTATACTGGTGTCCCACAATAATTATGTTGGTCCCCTCCCCGGGGAAACCGCTTCCCGGCAGATGGGCTACAGCCTGGTTCAGCGTATGTCGGGACACCTCTCCCAACACCACTGAATCCACATTTATTTCCGGAATGACAAGCCAAAAGGAGCCGGCTGCCACCACCTCCGGATTCATGAGTGGGCTCGGAGCAAATCTGGCGTAGACCTGGGGATAAAGCATGGAAGCGGCAATAAGCAGGCCGGCAAAGATTAACAGGATACCGAACCAGCGCCTGAGCTTATTCTTTTTCTCCAACACTTTTCCTTTAGTTTTCAAAACTTTAATCTCCCATGCCAGGTTTAAAGTAAGCAAACCACAGCCCAAAGTCGAAACCGGCCACACTATGATTCCGGTACTGGGCGTAGAGCCCCCTGTAACCTTCGGCCAGATAGTGGGATCTGATTCCGTGCGAAATGGAAAGATAAGCTTCCATATAAGCGGCAAAATGGTCGCAGACCCGAATCAGCTCCCCGTCAATGGGCGAGTATCGGTCTTCGTTGTACTTTTCGCCTATTGTATCTACAATTTCTACGCGCCCGTTTTGACAGATTTTATTGGCAAATTCCTCTTCGGTAAAATAACGAAGTTCTTTATGCCAGGCCGCCGGCAAAAGGGGCAGAAGCAGTTCCTCCACCTGGCGGTTTTCAATTTCCTTAATTAACTCATCAAGCCCTTCTACAGACCGTTTCACAGGGGACACAATGTCCCTGGTCAGCACTTCCGGCAAATCATGAAAGAGTCCGGCGAAATAATTATTTGCCGTCCGTTTTGGGCAGGCGTCCAGTTCCTTGCTGCATAAGTAAGATAGCATAGCTACAATCAAGGTATGGCCCAATACGGAAGTTTCCGGAATACGGGGCGTCTGCGCCCAACGCTGCTGAAAACGCAGCTGCCCCACCAGATCCATGAAATGGCTGGTTTTTTTGCCTAACTGCAGCTTCTGTACCCCGGCCAAATGGTAATGTTCTTCTATTTCATCGGCTATTTTTTTTCGCGTCTCATCCAGGCCGTACAGATTGGCATTTAAATTATAGATTATCTGAAACTCCCAGTTAGTAGCCAGATAATGTGCCGCTTTAAGAATTTTCTTCTCCTGCATACTGTATTCGGGGTCAAAAAAGTAGGCGTGGAACTTATCCAGCAGCCCGCCTTCCACCGGCCCAATGCGGTCCCGCAATTGTTCCAGTACCCAGGTATTTAAAAGCTCTCCTTTTTCCAGCATCAGTTTATGAAAGATGGGCGGCTTGATATCGGTAAGGACAATACGGTGGAGAAATTCAAAAAATCCACCTTCAATGAGCTTTACCCAGTCCACCTCTGCGCCCCGGTCCGACTCCTCAAACTTGGTGAGCACATAAGCAAAGACCATCTTGTGGGCCTGCTTGTCCAGCTCAGCAAAGCCCTTGTGCGGCCGGATATGGTCATTCCAGCGCTGGATGCTGGCCGCTTCAAACAATAATTCCAACAGTTCCTTTTTGATCATCTGCACCGCCCCGCTTTCTTCTCTTCATCCCATATATCTCTGGTAAAATTCCCGGATGGTTTTCTTTAAATCGGCCGGCAACCGGCTTAACGCTTCAACCTCCAACTTTGGAGGAATTTCTTTGTAATAAGCCTCTGCCATGGCTCCTGCCATACAAGCCAGTGTATCGCTGTCACCGCCGATAGACACCGCCAGGCGTATGGCGTGTGTAAAATCCCTGCTCTCCAGAAAGGCCCGGATGGCATGGGGAACAGAGCCCTGGCAGGATACATCGAAAGAGTACCAGCGACGCACACTGTCAAGAGATTGAGTAAGGTCATAACCAAACTCTTTGGTTATAAAGGTTGCAATCTCATCTTTTCCGGCACCGTTTTGACTCATAAAAACAGCGGCTCCCACCGCCTTTGCCCCATTGATGCCTTCAGGATGATTATGGCTCACGGCGGCGCTTTCGGCCGCTTTTGCCAACACTGCTTCCAATGTGTTGCAGGCAAAACCCACAGGGCCTACTCTCATGGCAGAGCCGTTGCCGAAACTGCCGTATGGCTCCCTCACTCTCCCCTTTGCCCAGCGGGCAAAGTTGCCACCATACCCCGCCTGGGGATAACGGTGGTAGTAATCCTGGTACACCTGACGAAACGGCCTGCTGTTTAGCAGCACGTCTGCGGTGGCCACCGTAAGCACCGTATCGTCGGTAAAGCGGCTTTGCTGAGTGAACAGTGGGAAATCCAGACTCTTTATATTATTAAACTCATAAACTGAGCCGATGATATCACCGATAATTGCTCCAAGCATCGCTTTACCCCCTGCTCTGCTATCGTTTCTGCTTAACAGCGCAAAAATCCTGCACAGCAGCTGACCTATGAGGTTAATTAGGCCAAAATTCCTTTTTGCGTAAAAATAACAGTACCTGGGCGATTACCGTCAATACCGGTAGTTCAATTAGAGGCCCAATAATTAATACCAGGGCAATTAAGGGCCTGTCCGGGAAGGCGGAAACAGCAATGGCCAACGCCAGCGGAGAGTTTCGTGCCAGGGTAGTGAAATTAAAGCAGGCCACGTTCTCATAGGAGAACTTAAATAAACGTCCAATCCCCTGGCCCAGCAGAAAGTTAATAGCAAAAAATAGTATAATCGGAGGCAGCAGCCTAAGAACGATGGCGGGATTTTGTAGCAGTATTTCCCCCTGGGAAGCAAACATGGCCATAATGGTGAGCGCAAGAAAAACAAACTGCATGATGGATACTTTGGGCAAGACCTGCGCCTCCAGCCAGCTTTCATTCTTTTTAAGCAGCAAGAGCCGGCGGGTAATTAAGGCCAGAATAAAGGGAACAACCAGGACCTGAACCAGACTGGTAAAAAGAATGGCAGTATTAATTTCCACAATAGCCCCGGCCAGAAGTAACAGATATATAGGCAAGAGCAAAAGCTGCAGTAACAACTTCCACGGCAGTTGGACCGTGGCCAGAGGCACATTTCCGCAGGCTATATTGGTAAAAACAATGTACCAATCGGTACAGGGCGTTACCATGAGCATAATCAGGCCGACCCAGAGATCAGGGGCCCCTCCGAGAAAAAGATAGCCCAAGAGAAAGGCCAAAGCAGGAGTCCAGATAAAGTTCATGGCCATACTCAATCCGGTAAAACGAAAGTCCTTCAGAGCCGTTCCCAGATGATTGAGTGGCACTTGTAGAAAAACACCAAATAACATGGCCATTAAAAATGGGGTGATAAATAATGAGGCATTTGCGGCAACCCAGTTTAAATTACCCAGCAGGAGCCCCAAAGCAACGGCTGCCAGAATAAAAAACACCTGAAACCTTTCAAATATATTCATATTATCTCCTTGGCAAGGTTCTACTTAATCAGTATACATGGGGCAGTTAAATGCTGCAAGCGCAAACAAAGCACCGCGCTATGCGGTGCTTTGTTCTGAAAAAAAAATGCGTGCCGGAACCGGCCGTTGCCAGAAGCTGGGTGGGCCAACCCGCCGGTGGCGATAACAGCGAAATTGGATCTGCAGCTCCGCACGCAAAGTGAACAACGTGGCATTACTCAGTGGGCAATAACACAAAAGTCCGACGTATGCGCATATTTCGCAAACGTCGGACTGCAATTAACTGATACTAAACCCTTTAAATGCCTTCCGGGCTATTAAGTTTTTACAAAGACTATGGTTAACAGTGGATACCTCGCCAAACCGATTGCGTAAGCAACCTTTTTAGCTGAGCCATCCTAAATATTTATCTCAGTAATAAAAATAATACGCTATCAGTACTAAAAAAGCAAGTACATATTTTGGTAATACTTTATCTATTTTTTTGAAAACTTTTCAATACGGATAACCCGGACATCTGTGGCATAAACAATTCCGGCATAGTTGTTTAGATACTGCTCGCACACCTCACGCATTACCTTCTCCGCTTTTTCTTCACTGGAAATCACCGTCTCAATTCTGACATTCTCGCCAAAACCACCAAGTCCACCGGAACCGAAACGCACACCCCTGTCACCTTCCCCCGTCACACCATGATATATGGTGTAGCCCTTGATACCCATTGACTTAATCAAGCTGATTATATTGCTTTCTATTGCCGCTTCAGTAATAATCACAACTAACTTGGCATTTTTGAGTTCCATTTTCAAGCCCCCTGTTTTTATCTGGTGAAGAGCATTGAAACCAGCTGCGCCGCCTGATAGTAAAGTGGAATACCCACAGTAACATTAAACGGAAACACCAAACCCAGCGCCATAGCCAGGGAAAGTGAAGGGTTAGCTTTGGGGATAGCAGTACGCATTACAGATGGAGCGGAGATATATGAAGCTCCTGCGGCAAGGGCAGCAAAAATTGTAGCTCCACCCGGGCTAAGCCCTATAACGGTGGCAAGAATAACAGCAATAAGTCCATGAACCGCAGGTAGAATCAATCCTACCGCAAATACTTTTTTATCCACAGCTAACAAACCAGGTAGACGGCTGCCCGCCAGCAAACCAACATCCAGCATAAAGAGAGTCAATACACCGGGAAAGATCAGGGCATAAAAGGGCATAATTGCTTCTGTTCCCTCTGCTCCATTGGCAAAACCGATGATAAAGCCCCCTAACAGCAAAAGCGAAGGCTTGGAGACAATTGCCTCATAAATCAGCCGGAGCTCAGTCTTGTTCTTACCGTTTTGACCAGCCCCACCAATACGGCCCAAAACCACTGCGGTAATCAGGGCGGCTATGTCCATGAACGGATACAGCGCAGGAACAAATTGTTCAAAGCTTGCTCCTATGTTGTCCAGATAAACCAGAGACAACGCCAGCGTAATACTGCTTACCGCCCCATAATGACCTGCCAGGGATGCAGCATTTGCTTTATCCAGTCTGACAATTCCGGTAAAAACACTGTAAACCAGTATCGCCAGCAATATCCCGGTAATAACCGCAAGCAATGCAGGTAAAGCTACTGCACCGACACCTACCTGATTTACTGAAACACCGGCCCGTAAACCGATAGAAATAAGTACAAAGACAGCAATTGCCGCCCCCGCTGCATCAGGTATTTTAAGGTCTGAGTTTAAAAGGGTAGCCAGCACACCGAGAGCAAAAAATAAAATGGGAGGAGAAATTATATTCTGTAAAACTAAATCCACCGACAACGTGTACCCACCACCTAGTTTTTTACAAAATATCAAGCTGCATTCGTTATTTAATACTCCCCCGTAAAGAAAGTAATCTTTTATGTAGGATAACAGATTTCTACCGGACTTAGCAAGAGAAACAGGATTACTGTATTCTGTTGTAGGCTACTTGCTCTTTTCTGACAGTACGGGTTGACCAGGCGTTTCTGAAGTGAAAGACAAGCACTGTGGTTCCGTATCCTGTGGCTATACCAACCATTGTTAATACAGGAGCAGCCTGCCCGCCTACGTAACCGATTATACCACCGATAAGAAAGCCGGAATACTTAATTAAAAGAAAGACTGCATGCTTTTTTTTGCCCGCTGCCAGGGCTATTCCCAAATCTGTAAGGTCCCCGGTAAGATGGGTAGTCCTCCCTATCCGTCCCTGTGATGTAATACTGTTTTGCCAACCGGTGGAAAAAGCCAGTAACATGGCTAAAACATAGCGTCCCGCGGATATTTCGTATATACCCGTAACATAGAATCCCACATATACAAATCCGGCGGCCAGCAAGACCGGCAAAACCGGCATAAGTAAACCATAAGTCATACCAAGTTGGGGCAGTGCTTTAGTGGCAGAGAAAGAACCGGTAATAAAAGAGATGATGATAATGGTTACTAGTATAGCCATTGCAGGATTGGTTAGCACATACTTGGCCTGATCTGTAACCGGTCCTGTCAGATGGGCTATCCTCATAAACAGGACTGCAGATGTTGTCAGAGCATTCATAGCGCCTGCCCAGAACGTAAGCCACCAACCTACGGTACATAAGACCTTGTTTTTACACAATATTTCCCAGTCAAATTTAACCGACAAGTCATCTGTACCCATTTTCTGCTCATCCTTTCCTGGAAAAAAAAAGTCCGACGCATGTGTAATTAAACACAACGTCGGACTGCATATAACTGATATTAATACCCTTCACATGCCTTCCGGTTTTTTATTTTATTGGATACTCCTTTTTAACCAATTGCATAGCAACTATTTAATTAGGTGTATCCCTATAAAGCTTATCTGCGGCATATTTGCCTACTCAATACTGTTAAGAAATTTCTCAGCTTCGGGACTGATAAACTCTTCAAAAGAATAATAGTCCGCTTCTGCTTCCTTGGCCACTTTAACGGTTTGATCCGGAGAAAACTTCAGGTTTGTGGGACAAGGCGTATAGATTTGTACATAAGAGGGGCCGACTTCACGGGCCACCAGGATAGCTTTTTTCACTACCTGCCCAATTTTCTTCGGGCTGGCTACTGTGACCCGGGCTCCATAGGCACAGCCGGAAGAACGGGCCAAATCAAAGACAGGGATTTTGGGGAATTTTTTCCCGTCGGGAGCCATATTTAAGACTTCCCCTTCCTTTGTCATGCCGCTTTCCTGACCTCCTGTATTACCATAAACCTCGTTATCCACCATAATGGTGGTGATCTTTTCCCGGCGCAACCAGGAGTGCAGTGTCATATCCAGGCCAATGTCAGCAATACCGCCGTCACCTACCAAAACCACCACATCCTTGTGCTGATCCGGATAGCGAATCTGAAGCATCCTTTTTAAGCCGGAAGCCACAGCGTTTTGGTTACCAAAGGCTGTATTGGAGTAGTTAACTGCGGTCTGGGCCAGACCAAAGAAGGAGCATCCGGGAGTGCCGATTATCAGCGTATCTGCCGGTGCAGGCAGGGAAGCGCCCACCAAACGTACGCCAAGAGCCACTCCGCAGCCGGCACAATGGGGGTGCTCTTCAATGATTTCCTTAAATGTTCCCAGGTCCGAAACCCCTTTATCCCCTGAGAACGGGCCATTTTCAACCAGATCCTTATATTCCTGAGGCAGCAAATGGGCAAATTCGGCGGTAGGCTTTAATATTTTCAAAGACATATATCCTGCCTCCTTTATTGGCCGCCGCTTTGGCTTCTCAAAGCCTTGCGGACTTCGTCGATGATTAGTTCTTTTGGTATGGTCATTCCGCCAAACACACGGGGGCCTGCCACAACTCTGTGGTTTTCATTAAGAGTTGCTTTGATTTCCCTGGCCAACCAGCCGCCGGCGTTAAATTCTGGAACAACGATTAGTTCTGCGTTTGCTGTTACTTCCGCCAGCTCTTCTGTGGGGAAAGGACGGATTGATTTAATTTTGATTAAGCCCACGTCCAAGCCTTCAGCCCGCATATCTTTTAGCGCTTCACGGCCCTGTGAAACAGCGGTGCCGGAGGCGGCTATAAAGATTTTGGCATCAGGGTTCTCCACTTCTAAAAGCCCGCCCAGGTACTGGTGAATATGTTTACGTGCTCTTTCTGCCGCAGCCAGCACTTCCTGATGCCAGCTGGCATTGGCAGCGTAACTTATAAAATTACTTTTGTTTAAGAGCGGATCACGGGTAATCCTGATGGGCGGTGTCTCCATATCAAAAACGGGAACCGGTGAATTATTAGCATCATAGGATGCAAGTTTCAGATCCTCCGGGGGAAGAAGTACAGTATCCCGGGTATGGGTAACGAAAAAACCATCTACAAATACGCCTACGGGCAGGTGTACTTCCGGTTTTTCCGCAATTACATAAGCTTTTAGCAGCATGTCAAAAAAGTCCTGGGCATTCTCGGCATGAAACATTAGCATGCCGGTATCCAACAGCATACTCATTTCAATGTTTTCCGGCTGAATTGAAGGGGGTAGAGACACTCCCCGACACATAAAGGCGCTGACAATGGGCTGGCGTGAACCGGCCCAGACCGGAAACATTTCCATGGCCCTTAATGTACCGGGACCACTGGTGGCGGTAAAAACCCGACCACCGCCCAGAGCTGCGCCATGGACAGCAGCCATGACGGCAAAACTCATTTTCCCCCCGATAGTAATCTTTGAGATAGCCTTGTTTATAGAGATCACCAATAAGATGCATGCTTTCACTCTGAGGTGTAATGGGATAGGCAATGGCCATATCTACATTGGCTCTTTTAATAGCTTCCATTACCGCCTCACTGCCGGTGATAAATGCAGAGGACCTTTCTGCTTCAAACAATAACTCTGTGGCGTCTACAGCATTTTGTACTTTGTCCATTACACATCACCTGCTTTCTAGCTACTAACATTAAGTGCTTTCTTTGGACAAGCTACGACGCACAGGCCGCAGCCTTTGCAGCGTGCTTCATTTATAGCAACTATTTTTGCTTCTTTGTTTAGTTTAATTACATTGGGGTCGGGACAGGTAAAGATGCACACCTTACATCCGCTGCATTTATCATTATCAACCCTGGCAGCTACATACATAGAACTCTCCTCCTTCTAAATAACAAACTCTTTTACAGCGGATTTGGCCGCTTCCATAACTTCCATATTTTGATCAATTAACTGTGTGATTTTTTCATATTTGCCCTTTAGAGCATCATCAAGAGCGGCTGTGGTCCCGGAAGCTACAAACTTACCGCCGCCGAACCTTTCCGTCAGAGCATCTTTGAGAGATTCGCTTGAGACAAGCTGCTTTACACCAAGCAGTCCCCCCAGCATGGCCATGTTTGTAGCTAACTCTGTACCACCCACATCCAGCGCCACCTGGGTAGCGGAAAAATAATAGAGTTTAGCGTTTAATTGGGCTAACTTCTGCAGTTCGTCCTCACTAAGCTGTGGGAATTCTTCTGAATTAGCCAAAATTATACCGTTTTCCTGCAAACCGTCAAAGAACGGCATGGTATAGCATTTGCCCATGGTGATTACGTGGGGGTGAAAGATCATAATAATATCCGGGTAAAGCACCTCTCCACGCTCATGAATACTTTCCGAATCAATGCGGACATAACTCTCTGCAGGTGCCAGCCTTTTTTCTGCTCCAAAGAAGGGGTTTACAGTACTAACCAGACCATCCTTGGTGGCAGCATTACCTAAAATGTGGGCAGCGGTAACAACTCCTTGACCACCAAGGCCAGACATACGAATACTATGTTTATTACTCATTCTTTTTGCCCTCCTCAATACTTGCCAGGTATTCCTGTGCTGCGGTGTTTATATATTCCTTTGTTTGATAATGGCCTTCCTTCTGATGCTGTTTAATCCTGGAAACAGTTTCCTGCGGCTTAAACTTGTAATTGGTAGGGCAGGGAGAAAAAATCTGCACATAGGAGGGCCCTACTTCACGGGCTGTTAAAATCGCCCGCCGGACCATTTTTTCCAATCGCTTGGGCTGCGCCGGCGAAATGGAAGCCACATAGGAGCAACCGGCTTCGCGCGCTATTTCCGGCAAGGAAATCTTGGGGAAATTCTTACCCTTGGGGGCCATGTTCATTACTGCACCTTGTTGGGTCATGCCGCTTTCCTGGCCGCCGGTGTTGGCATAGGCTTCGTTATCAAGCATGATGGTGGTGATGCTTTCAGAACGGAACCAAGACTGCATTACCATATCCAGCCCGATATCCGCTGTTGCACCGTCACCGGCAATCACAACCACATCCTTGACTTTGTCGGGAAATCTAAGCTTAAGGGCACGTTTTAAACCGGAAGCTACCGCGTTTTGGTTACCAAACAAGGAGTGAATATTATGCACGGCCACCTGCGGAAAGGCCAGAGCACTGCAGCCGGTGGATCCCACAATGACGGTATCCTCAGGATTTGGCAAAGAAGCAAGTATTAAGCGCAGCGACAATGCCAGGCCGCAGCCTGCACAAAGGGGATGTTCCTCAAGCAGTTCCTTAAATGTGCCCATGTCCGAAACACCCAAATCTTTACCGTACGGGCCCGATTCCACCAGTTCCTTATATTCATCCGGCATAATATCTTCAAAGCCGGGAGAAATACGAAAAATGTTTTTACTCACTGGCGCACCTCCTGATTTCCTCCAGTATCAGTTGTGGTGGCATGGTCATGCCGCCGAACACTCTGGGAGCACCTACTACCTTGGTGGTGTCCTCCACTGCTGTCATAACTTCACGGCTGAGCCAGCCTACCCGGTTAAACTCGGGAACGATAATGGCTTTGGCTCCAGCTGCCAGTCTTCTTAATTGCTCCGCCGGGAAGGGACGAAGGCTCTTGATTTTAACCAGCCCCACGTTCAGCCCCTCTGCCTGAGCCAGTGCAATCGCTTCTCTGCTCTGAGAAACTGCTGTTCCTGAAGCCATAATCAGGATATCGGCATCTTCGTTTTCCACTTCAATCAGGCCGCCAAGCAGCCGGTCAATATGTTTACGGGATCTTTCACCGGCAGCCAGGACTTCCTGCTGCCAGGAAGCATGAGCGGCGTAGCTGATAAAGTTACTCTTCATTACGAAGGGATCACGCATCTGACGGACCGGGACGGTCTCCATATCCATGGCCGGAACCGGAGACATATTGGGATCATAAGGAGGCAGTTTAATATCTTCCGCAGCAATTTTTACATTGTCGCGGGTATGGGTCACAAAGAAACCGTCGGCAAACACCCCTACAGGAATATGCACCTCGGGCTGCTCGGCAATAATAAAGGCCTTTAAAAGCATGTCGTATAAGTCCTGAGCATTCTCGGCATGTAGCATAAGAATGCCGGTATCCAACATATAAGCCATCTCCAGCGTATCAGGCTGAATGGTCAAAGGAGAATTAAGACCCCGGGTCAGAAATGCACAGACTATTGGCAACCGTGCACCGGACCAGGTGGGAAATGTTTCGAAAGCACGAAGTGTTCCCGGCCCCCCGGTAGCTGTAAACACACGCACACCGGCCATGGCAGCACCGGAAACGGAAGACATAACAGCAAATTCGTTTTCACCACGAAAATATTCCTTAATATATCCTTCGGCAAAGATATCGCCCACCAGATGCATGCTTTCAGACTGCGGTGTAATGGGATAAGAGATGGCCATATCCACATTAGCCCTTTTTATCGCTTCCCTCACTGCTTCACTGCCTGTAATAAATTGCTCTTCACGCTCAGCCTCAGAAAAAAGCTGCTCCGGCGCTACTACCTTTTGCTCAATCATGAATTAGCAACTCCTTTCAGGCGAGTAACAGCTTCGATCAAAGCTTCCAGCTGAGCCAGCCCAACATCGCGCAAAGAAATCATGGCATCTTCATGACCGGCCTCACCACACAAAGCAATGGTGTAACAATCAGTTCCACCGCGAATAATCTTTAAAGCCACATTGGCATAATGGCAGTGAACCCCAATAAACAAGCAAAGATCAATTTTATTATGCCAGATAGTCAGGTTAGGGTGATTGGGATTAATCTCTATATCCGGGTTAATCATCGGATATTTGGGACGGTAATCAGGCATGGGTATAATCTTAATCCCCGCCACTTCCGCCAGCTTTTTCACCAAAGCAGCCTTTTGGGCTACCCCCTCTTTCCAGTCCCATAACAGCAGCGGTCCGGGAAAAAAGAAAGGATTTTTTGCCTGGAGAATCTTTTCAGCAATTTTCTCAATAGCGTCCTTTTCCGGCACGATTGTGCCCTCCACCAGGGCCAGCCCCTCGTCCGGCAGTGTGACGCCCTTGGAAGCGGCAGCGGGCGGCAGATAACCCTCCGGACCTGTAAGTACTTGGTATTTACTTTCTAACAACACTCATCCCTCCAGCTTTTTTCTCTTTTTTTGTATATAAAAAAGCCCAGCACCAAATAAGGCTTGGTGTCGGACTTTATTTAACGGTAAAAACTACCCTTAAGCTAACTTCCAACGCTATATTTCTTTATCCAGCATAAACACAAAAAGGCGTTCTCCCGTCTTTGTGCTGATGTCTGTATGCAAACTAATTACATTGGCAGATGTCACCTTTTTTACAATTTCTTCAAGTTGGGGACGCCCCTGCTCAACTAATTGCTGTCGCAACTTTTTGATTAGCACCATCCCGTCCTTATTTTGTGCCAGGTGACATTCAGCCGGTGTCAGAATTCCTCTTAACTGGACAATTACCATATTACGGAGAATATCAGTTTTCGCTTCCGTTGGACCCCGTCCCTTGTACTCCCGTTCCCAGTGAATCATTGCCTTTGTAATTTCATCTTCCATTTGACCTTTGGAATATGCCACATCCATTACCTCAATTTTTATTGTTTATTATACGATAAGAGTTAACTTTATTCAAGACCTTAGAACAGAAAAATTAAAACTTTCAGAAAACTCTTTATCATACACCCATTATTATGGTATAATTAATGTTTTAAATATCACTGGCAATATCAACCAACCCGCCAGGTAATATTATCTAATAAAAAGGAATTGCTGGAATAAAATAGAATAAACAATAATCTTAAGCATTTCCTTAAAAAATTACAGAGGTGAGACCGATAGAAGGCAACATCATTGACAAGCTAGAACTTGGCAGAAAAAGCGAGAAACTCCTGGAGGATCTGAAAAATGAACAGGAACGGGAACGTTCTATCTTTGCTATGATTCCCATTGGTATTGCTGTAGCAACAGATTCCAGCTGCCAGGAAATCATCCATAACCCCGCATCGGCAGAGATATTTCGCATTCCCGGATGGCACTCCACGTCATTTGCCAATCCTAAACACCCTCCCGTTGGCGCTTACCAAAATAATAAACTGCTGGTAGCAGAGCAAATGCCACTGCAGAGAGCCGCCTGGAAAGGGGAAAATGTTGATGATATGGAGTTTATGATTCGTTGGCCCGATGGTGTTACCAAACACATCCAGGCCAGCAGCCGTCCTTTGCTAAACAGGGAAGGAAAAATTATCGGAGCCATATGCACAACTAAAGATATTACCCCCCTGGAAAATAAAAATCATGAGCTGCAGGAAAAAAACAAAAACCTGGAGGACATTGTCAGAGAAAGGACAGAAGCGCTCTTAGAGATGCAATCACAATTTGCCCGCTTGAGCCGCTTGGATCTGATGGGCGAGTTGGCCGGCAGTATCGGACACGAAATCAGAAACCCCATGACCACCGTCCGTGGCTATCTGCAACTGCTTCTTAATAATCAGACCACTACAGACACAAATGCCATCTTCGAAATCATGATAGATGAGCTAGACCGTGCTAACGATATCATTACCGAATTTCTATCCATCGCACAAACTAAGACCAGTGAATTAAAGGATTGCAACCTAAACACCATTATAACCTCTCAGTTTCCACTGATGGAAGCCAGATGCATTATGTCTGATGTTACCTTAAAAACAGAATTAGATCTTTTACCCTTGCTCAAATTAGATGCTAAATTGATAACTCAACTTTTGTTAAACTTAGTACACAACGGCCTTGAAGCAATGGACGATGGGGGTGTGCTGACAATCAGCACCTATACCACCGGAAGCGAAGTGATCTTATCTGTTGCAGATCAGGGGAAAGGCATTCCGCCACAAAATATGGAAAAAATCTCTAAGCCCTTCTTTACTACAAAAGAGTCGGGAACAGGGCTTGGCCTGCCTGTTTGCCAAACCATCGCCAGAAAACATGATGCCGTAATTGATTGTCAAACCAGCAAAAACGGAACCACATTTATTGTCAAATTTAAAATCTGAATTTTTGAATAGAGTTACAACTAAAACTCGTTCTATTAGCTCGACTTGCTCGGCTTATGGATTTGCATTGTAGCCCCATAATAAGAAAAGCACGCTTATTCAGTTTCCTCAACGCGTGCTTTTCGATACCGGTTTCCTTAGCAGCTTTGCAAATTGCGAAGCGTTCCTACCGGCACAAAAAAACACCGCGCTTATGCGCGGTGTTTTGGGATTTCTACAAAGCAGACCTGTAAGCCGAGTTCTGTTCCCCTTGCGGGGCGATAGTCATCTCTCTGGGATGCCAGTTACCTGACACCTCTAGCGACCTAACCCGGGAGATCGGCGGGCAACGTCAACTCTCCCCTATTTGGTCTTGCTCCAGGTGGGGTTTACCTAGCCGGCCAGTCACCTGGCTCGCTGGTGCGCTCTTACCGCACCGTTTCACCCTTACCTCCAATGGAGGCGGTCTGTTCTCTGTGGCACTTTCCTTAAGGTTACCCTCACTGGGCGTTACCCAGCACCCTGCCCTGTGGAGCTCGGACTTTCCTCGAGGATACGAAATCCCCGCGACTATCCGGTCTGCTTTGTATTCTTTTGTCTTCAGGACTATTATTATAACACCTGAAAATATCCATGTCAAAGGCAATAACCGGAAGAGATATTATAGCTTTACCAAAATACGGCCACAATTTTCACAGCTAACTTTACAGTCCGGAATGTGCAGACTGGACTGGACGGTTGAGGAGACGGAAACACGGCAACCGCCGCAAAGCTCTCTCTCCACCCGGGCAAGGGGACGCCCGTTGAATTCTTTGCGTTTTGCACGGTATTCGTTCAGCAGTGGCTCACTGATTTGTGAAGCAAGCTGGTCGCGCTTTTCCCGGTTCGCCAAAATTTCCTTCTTTAATTCATTTATCTTTTGATTGCCGCTCTTTTGCAGGACACGCAGTTCTTTACTGATATCCGTATATTCCACCTTTGACTTTTCCAGGGCTTTTTCCAGCTCTTCTGTCCCTTCCATGGCAGCGATAACTGTTTCCTCATGCTCTTCCTTCTCCTGCTGCAGCGTTGCTGCTTTACGCTCTAACTGCTCCAGCTCTTTGGCGCTCTGATCTCCGGCATACAAATTGGACTGCAGCTCTTTATGCTTCTGCTCTGCCTTTTGCAGGTCTTCATCCAGCCGCTTTACCCTTTTGCGATGTTCTGCCAGCTTGGTATCCGCCCACCCATGTGCTTCTTTGGCATCGGCGGCCTTTACCTGCAGAGCTTTAAACTCCGCAAACACAGGAAGCTTTTTTAATTGCTTCTCCAGCTGGTCCAGCTTTTCTTCAATCTGCTGCAGCTCAAACAGACTTTGCAGTTCATTCATGTTTTCCCTCCTTTTTGTTAAAACAAGAAAGGCGCGCTCTTTCGGTTTCCTTAGCGCGCACTTTTCAGTACTGCTTACCTTAGCAGCTTCGCTATCTGCGAAGCGTTATAATTTGCTAGCAGTAAGAAAAAGACAGGTGAAAACACCCGTCTAAAAGTACCTCCAGGGAGCCGTTTCTACGGCCGATTCCATAATTGTAGTACTGTAGCCATTAGCTCTGAGCTTTTCTTCCAAATAAGTGCGCAGTGCGGGAACAACTACCCGCTCCGTGGCATCATGGCCGGCATCAATTATTGCTAAACCCACAGTCTCTGCCTCTTGCGCTTCATGATATTTTAAATCTCCCGTTACCAACACATCCGCTCCGGCAAAAGAGGCGGCATGAATCATATCACCGCCGGCACCGCCGCAGACTGCCACCTTATTGATAGTTTTGGTGTAATCTCCGGTGATACGCAGGGTATCTGCCTGAAGTTGTTTTTTTGTATATGAAGCAAACTCCTGCAGCGTACAGGCTTCCTGGAGTTTGCCCACACGGCCCAGGCCGTAAGGTTCGCCTTCATTTAGCAGGGGATACACATCGTAGGCCACTTCCTCGTAGGGGTGGGCTTTTTTCATAGCTCTGACCACCCGGTTACGCATGGAAGAAGGCACGATGGTTTCCAGCCTCAATTCATCGGCGTATTCCAGCTTACCCTGCTGGCCGCTGAACGGATTGGTCCCTTCCCGGGGCATAAATGTGCCGGTGCCCTGGGACTGGAAGGTGCAGTGGCTATAATTACCGATCCAGCCGGCCCCAGCCGCAGACAGTGCGTCCCGTACATTGTCCTGGTAGCCCTGGGGAACAAAAACCACAATTTTTTCATACTGTTGCCGGCCGCTGATGCGCAAAACCTTTGTGTCCGTTAAACCAAGCCTGGCGGCCAAGGCATCATTTACGCCGCCGGCCGCCACATCAAGATTGGTATGAGCGGCATAAATGCGAATATTATCGTTAAGCGCCGTTTTAATCATGGACCCCAGGGGCAAATCGGTGCGCAGGGCGGAAACGGGGCGGAAAATGAAAGGATGATGGGTGACGATAAAGTCGACACCCTCATCCTTTGCTTCTTGCAAAACTGCAGAATTTACATCCAAGGTAAGAAGAATTTTGTTTACAGTACCCTGCGGACTGCCAAGCTGCAGGCCCACGTTATCCCAATCAAAAGCCAGGCGCTTAGGCGCCAATTCCTCCAGATAACTAATCAGTGTCTGCGCGTTCAACTGCACCTGAAAGCACCTCCTCAAGGCATTGCAATTCTTTCTCCACTTCCCGGATTTTCCCGCTTAAATCTTTCTGCCTGGCTTTTTGCAGGCTGTTATACATTATCCGCAGTTTGCGGATTTTCTCTTTAAGCAACACATCAAAAAGCGGCGGTTTTTTTTCCAACAGCCGGGGGCCGAGGGAAAGGCGAAATGGGTCTTTTTCCTGCTCCATGCCGGGCTTGGCCAGAATAATTTCATACAGACGCCGGCCTTCCATCACCAGGCTTTCATGAACCAGGGCAAAACCGTTTTCTGCCAAAAACAGACGTAAAAAGCCTGCTTCGTTCATGGGCTGTAAAATCAGATGGCGAACGGTTTTTAGCTTGTCGCGTCCGTCGGCCAGAATAGAGGCGATGGTTCTCCCGCCTAAGCCGGCAATAACGACGGTATCCACATTGTCCTCTTCACGCAGAGCACCCAGTCCGTCGCCCAGACGCAGTTCAATTTTATGCAGACAATTAAAGGCGGCCACCGTTTCCCTGGCCTGCTGCAGGGGATGAGGATTTACATCGGCAGCAACGATACGCTGACTTATTTGTTCCAGTAGCAAATAAACTGGCAGATAGCCGTGATCTGTGCCAATGTCGGCCACCACACTGCCGGGCTCTATTAGTTCCGCGATTGCCTGTAGGCGCGGGGTGAGTTTCATAAGGGTACACCTCCGCTATGTAGAATTTCCAGTTCTACCTTAAATTATGAAAATCCTGCTTAACAGCGATCTTTTTCTGAAATAAGTTTCTCAGTGGACTTGGGCGAAATGCCTCTCTCCTCCGGGGTGCCGGGAATTACGTTATCCAAAATCAAGCCCAGAATAGCTGCTACAGCCATACTGGTCTGCCCGATGGTGGAGACAATCTCTGCCAGCCACTGGGGCCAGGAGGGAGCGAAGGTGATCCCGGCGGCCTCCAGGCCCTGGAAATAGGCGGGGACACTAAGGCCCATAAAAAGAATAAAGCCGATAATCATCATATTGCGGATGGAGGACAGATCCGCTTTGGCAGTGTTACTGATACCAATTGCAGCAATCAGGCCAAACAGGGCTGTGTACAGTCCGCCCACAATGGGTGAAGGAATGGTGGCCACAGCGCCGCCGAACTTGCCGAAAATCCCCAGAAAGATTAAGACAACAGCGCCAATGTTGACAACATACCTGCTGGCTACTCCGGTCAGTCCCACCAAGCCTATATTTTCAGTATAACTGGTATTGGCCAGCCCGCCAAACATGCCGGCAAAGAAGCAACCCACCCCTTCCATGCCGATACCGCGGCTTACCTGTTTTTCCGTTAGCTCAGGTCCTTTGGCAGCTTGATTTACGGCATGGTAATCTCCGTATGATTCAATAAGCGAGGCCAGATAAGCAGCCATAACAGCCAGAAAGAAGCCAAGATCAAAGCGGGGCAATCCCCAGGGGAAGATTAAACCGGTACGGATGAAATCAGCATCGGCAATGGGTGAAAAATCCACGGCGCCGGGTGTTGTCGCTCCGTACACGCCGGTTACAGTAAGAATCACCGCCACCCCATAAGCAATGGCCACTGACATCAGGATGCTGAAAACGGAAATCATGGGCTTTTTACGTCCCAACACCAAGGTTAAATAAAAAATAGATACAATAACTATGCCGGACAAAAGCCAATTCTCGCCGGCCATAGGAGCACCGGCACCAAAAAGAGCCAACCCAATAAGGGCAATGACCGGGCCGATAACCACCGGGGTAAGCACATTTTGGATTTTACCAATCAAGCCGGAGAAGCCGACAAACATCTCTACAAAGGAACCAAGGATAATTGCGCCGGCAATATAAGTCATGATGGTGGCCGGATCTCCGCCCCGGCCGGATATTGTACCGATAATGGCAAAAAACGGGCCCAGGAAAGCAAAGGACATGCCCTGTACCAGGGGCAGCCGCGTTCCCAGGTTAACCTGCAGCAGGGTGGCCACTCCGGCGGCCAGCATGGCCGCTGCCACCAGCACAGAAGTTTCCTGGGCAGTCATTTCCATGGCACCTGCTAAAAGCAGCGGCACGGCCACTGTGGCGCCAAACATGGTCAGCACGTGCTGGATGCCAAGCCCCAGCGCTTTGGGAAAAGGCTTTGGTACGTCGTCTAATCCATACAAAATACGTCGTTGTTCACTCATGCGACTAATCTCTCCAATCTTACCGGATTTGTTAATACAGCCTATATTACAATTATTTTCTCCCTTGGCCCTGCCTATAACACCCCCCATCTTGTCGGAACAAGAATATATCCCTCAAACTATGTCGTTTGAGGGATATATTCTCTACTCCACCTCATTGTCCCTGCGAAAAATCTACCAATTATCCGCCGGCACGTAAAAATTTCAAACGGAAATCGTTTATCAGCTCATTTACCACATCTTCTTCACCACGGAAAATCACTTCCGATTCTTCAATGAAACAGTTAAGTATTTTTGCTTCTCTCTCCTGCCCCACAACCACTTCCCAGTCCGGCCCTACTATCCGGCCCGGTTCAACCTCTTTACCTAAAGCAAGAAAATAATCAAGATATTCCTGTCGGGGGACTCCTCTGCGCAGTAGTTTTATTTCTTTCTTTACCACGGTTAACTCGCTCCTTTGATCTGCATCGACTATGTGTATATTATAAGCAGGGAAGATTAAAAAAACATTAACTACTGATAAAAAAAGTGATATATTAGAATATAATGTCGAAGCATAAAACCAGTCAGTAAGAAAGCAGGGTTATAAATGAAAAAAGAGTACACACTGGCCTATGGCAAAAACGCAGTTACATTGGAATTAGAGGAAGAAAAAATAATCGATGTGCTCCGCTCCAAGGAGTTACCCTCCCCTGAAAATGAGGAAGCTCTGATTAGGGAGGCAATGGCCAATCCCATAGGCACGTCCAGGTTAACTGAGATAATAAATGCCAATGAAACCGTCTGTATTGTCATTGGCGATATAACCCGGTTATGGATCCGTCATCACGTTATTGTCAAAGTACTGCTTGAGGAGCTAAACAACAGCGGGATTGCCGATGAGCAGATAACCATAATTTCTGCCCGGGGTTCCCACCGCAACCAAACCACTGAAGAGATTAAAATGCTGGTGGGTGATGATATTTACCGGCGGATACCGGTCATTGAACATACCGGGAGCGCAGAAGATTTGGTGGACCTGGGACATACCTCACGAAATACACCGGTTCGCCTAAACCGCCACGTGGTGGAAGCAGACCGGGTTATACTTACCGGCGGAATTGTGCATCACTACCTGGCCGGCTACGGTGGCGGCAAAAAATCGGTTCTTCCCGGTGTCTCTTCCCGGGAGGGGATTATGGCCAACCATAAACATTCACTAAACCCCAATGGTCCCGGACTTAATCCGGATGTGCGGGCCGGCAAACTGCAGGGCAATCCCCTCTCAGAAGACATGGTGGAAGCAGGCAGGATGCTGGGAGTGGATTTTATTGTAAACATCCTGATTAACGACCAGCACAAAATCGCCTTGGCGGTGGCAGGAGATCTGGTGGAAGCACATGAAAAAGGCTGTGCTCTGGCCGATGAATATTACGGCGTACCCATCCGGGAGAAGGCGGACCTGGTAATCGCCTCCTGCGGCGGTTATCCCAAGGACATCAATATGTACCAGACCTATAAAGCCAGTCATAATATGGTCCATGCCATGAAAAAAGGCGGTGTGGGCATCTTGGTCTCCCAGTGCTGCGACGGCATCGGCAGTGATTTGTTCTACAATATCTGTACCGATTTTGCCGACAACCAGGCCCGGGAACAGCATTTAAGCAATGCCTATGATATCGCCAAATTTGCCGGCTACACCCAACTGGTTTGGACCCAACAGAACCGCTTTATCGCCATCTCTGATCTGCCCGATGAGCAGATTCGCTGTATGGGCATGACGCCGGTTAACACCCTGGAGGAAGCACTAACCCTGGCCCAAGAATGGCTGGGTGACCATTACAAAGCCTACATTATGCCGGAAGGCGCCACCACCTTCCCCATGCTGAAATAGGGGCCAGGTCCGACATATCGACATTTTGATAACAGCATGATAATGAAAAGACCAGACACGGTGTCTGGTCTTTTGCTGTTGCTATGCTTTTAGTTCTTCCGGGATCTCCGGTTTTGGTGTAAAAAGGGAGACCACTACATAGACCACCAACGAGATTGCCCCTGCAGCGGCGATATTGGGAACGTCACCGTAGGAGACCCAGCCCTGAAGGCCGGCCAGTCCGGCAATGGAGCCGGCAATAATGGCTGTGATGGCACCCATTTCGGTGCCGCCTTTCCACAGAATACCCAATACAACCGGAACAAAAACACCGGAAGCGTACATGGTATAGGAGAAAATCAGGACGCTGATGATACCGGGCATGGCCAAAGCAAAAAACAGTGCGGCAATACCAAGAATTACAGTCCAAAGGCGGGAAATGGCCAAAATCTTTTTGGTATCGTCGGCGATTTCGGGGTTAATCAGCTTAACGTAGAAGTCATTGGTAACGTGGGATGTGCCTGCAATCAACAGGGAGTCGGCGGTAGACATCACTGCGGCCAGAATGGCCGCCACCACGATGGCGCCTAGGCCCACCGGCAATACTTCGGAAATCAGCATGGGCAATGCGGAAGCGGTTGCCGGTATTTCACCAAAGATGGCCCGTGCCGCCATACCACCCATAACAGGGAAAATACCGAAAACCAACAGCAGCACGCCGGCCAGTAAAGCACCATTGCGCGCAGTGTTTTCATCCTTGGCGGAAAAAAGCCGCTGATAAAAGTCCTGGCCAATCAGGTCGTACATAATTACCGGGGTAATAACGCCCAGCATAATGGGAATGCCCCGACCACCAAAACTAAAGTACGCATCGGCACCGCCCTCTATCGGTAAAGCGGCAATGGTTTGCTGCATTGCGGCCCAGCCGCCGGCTTGCTGCATCCCCAGTACCGCAGCTACAGGAAGACCGATAAAAATAATAATTAACTGAATGCTGTCGGTAAGGGTAACCCCCCACATACCGGCAAACGCGGTGTAAGCAATAAATAAAATGGTGGCAACCACGGCGCCCGCTTCCGGAGAAACGCCAAGAATAGTTAACGCACCACGGGTGGCACCAACCTGAGCAGCCACGATACCCACAATGGCCACCAGGGAAAGAAGTGCACCCATCACCCGGACAATTTTACTGTTATAGCGCATCTCCAGGTAATCTGTAATGGTAAATAAAGAAAGTTTACGGAGCGGTTTGGCCGCAATGAGGCCCAAAAAGATTAGGCCCAGGCCGGTACCGGCTGCGTAATAAATCCCGGAGAGGCCAAAATTGTAGCCATCCTGCCCCCCGCCCATTACAAAACCGCCACCGAAGTGTGTGGCCGCCAGTGTTGCCGTTGTAAGTAAGAGTCCAAGTTTTCTGCCTGCCAACAAAAAGTCGGTGGAAGATTTAACAAAACGAGAAGCATAAAAACCGATGCCGAAAATAATAGCAAAATAACCAATTACAATAATAAGTCGTATGTTGTCCATTATTACCCTCCCTAAAAAATATTTCCTGGCACAGTAAGCCTAAACTTTTTAGCAAACCACCTCCACCTGTTTTTAACAAAGCTTCTTTTCCGTTAACGCTTTACCGCGGTGATTTGTATTCGCTAAAAAACGACTCATTCCTCTTTTCCCTCCACTAAATTTTAAAACCTATTCTAAAATTTTTAGAGGCGAACTACCCCATAACTTAAGAAGAACGACCTAAGCGGTCGTTCTTCTGCTTTCCAGGCTAGATTCCCCAGAATTTTTTTATTATACGCTGATCTGGTTTTGGCGTTGCATAGGTGGCGATAACAAAAGCAGCCAGAGACAATATCAGGGGTAAGACAATGGTATGAAAGCCCAGCGGCCTCGCCCAGTACATATCAAAGGCAATGTAGGAGCCGATGCCGGTAACGATGGAGGCAAAAGCACCGGCGGTGTTGGCCCGCTTCCAGTACAGCCCCAGTATTACCGGCCACAGAAACGTTGAGATCAGGCCGGCGTTGGCGTACAGGTTTAGCCAGACCATCAGTTCCGGTGGGTCAAAGGAGGCGATAAAAACAATGGCTCCGATTACAATGGAACTGATAAAAGTGATTTTTGCTGTATTCTTGACTTTGGTATTTATCAGGTTGGCGTAAATATCATTGACAATGGCACCCACCGCCAGAAGAAGCTGAGAATCCACCGTGGACATTACAGCGGCCAGCGGCCCGGCCAAAATAATACCGGCAACCCAGTTGGGAAACAACGTGGTGGTTACTGTAGGAACCACCAGGTCCCCGGTCAAATCCGCAACCATTGTGCGGCCAAATGCGCCCAGTAAATGCATGCCCAACAGGAGAATCATGGAGACCACAGTACCATATATAATCCCGTTTTTCAGGCTGGTGCTGTCTTTGTAGCCCATGGCCCGGGTTGCAACCTGAGGCAAACCAACAATGGCAAAACCAACAAGGATCCAAAAGGAAGCTACCCAAGCCATACTGGTGAGTTCCGGGTTCGGTCCATACGGGGAAATTAATCCGGGGTCAATCTCTAACATTCCCTGAATGATACTTGGCACCCCTCCGCCGGCAACAATTACCGCCACCAGCACCATGGTGGTGCCGATAGTCATGACAATCCCCTGCAGCGTATCGGTGAGAATAACGGCCCGAAAACCGCCGATAATGGTATAGATTAGCACAGAAATACCGAAAAACGCCAGGGCCGTTTCGTAAGGAACACCAACGGAGCCCTGAATCAGGCGGGCGGCGCCTATGAACTGCGCACTCATGGCGGCTATAAAAAAGAAGACTACAGCCAAAGACACCACCACAACCAACAGCGTGTTATCATAGCGCTCTTTTAGAAAATCAGTAACGGTCACGGCATTAATCTTGCGGGCAACTATTGCAAACTTCTTACCCAAAACCGCCAGAGTAAAATAGCCGGTGGGCATTTGCGACATGGCCAGAAAGACCCAGGACAGCCCATTGGCGTATGCGGCACCGGGCCCGCCGATAAAGCTACCGGCACTCAGATAGGTAGCTACCAGAGTCATGGCCAGGACAAAGCCGCCCATATTGCGGTCACCGATGAGGTACTCATGGAGAAAACCGGTTCCCTCTCTGTGACTGGCTCTGGTGACAAACCTCATGCTGTAGAAACCCAGGGCATAAATCACAATAAAGTAGAGAATAAGTGGAATCAGCACATCCATCCTGGCATCAGCCATGCTCTCTTCCCCCCTCCTGCAACTCCTTTAGATCGTCTTCTTCGAGAGGGCCAAGAGGCATGTCCCGGAAGTATTTTCTTACCATAATTATGGCCAGAACGGTAAACAAAATGGCCCCTACAATTGAGCTCATGAAAAACCAGAGGGGAAATCCTAAAATATAAGTATATCCCTCCACCGGTTGAGAGCCAAAGCCATAGCCCCAGGCAAACCACCAGATAAAGTTGGCAATCCCCAGGCCAAGGCCCAGCAATGCTTCCCTGTTGCACTGTTTATAGCGGGGGTCTTCCACAAAATTAGCGTCATCGGTATTAATTTTTTCTGTCATTGTAATACCTCCTTTTCCCATCAGGTAATTTGCAGCGAATTATGACACGAATGTCCGACAGGAAAGTACTTCCACATGAATTTATTATTTCCCTTCTCTCAGGAAACATAAGGAAAGCGTTATAATTTTCGGCCTAAAAAAAGAACGGCCGGAGTCTACCTCCTGCCGTTCTAAAAAGATTTTAACTTTCATGGGCCAACATATATACTTCTTCTTCAGTTTTTTGTATCTTATCCAGAGTAAAGTCGATTCGCTTGTTCAGTGCTTTGATGTCATCCTTGGTGGCCACATTGTACAGCATCTCTGTGTTACGTGACAACTGTTGTTTAACCGCATCCAACTGTTTTTGCAAATACGCCTGTCCTTTTTCCAAGTTGTTGAGGCCGGTCTGAAGTGTACTTACATCCCCCTTTAGACCGTTGACGTCGGACTTTAGTACACCTACATCGCCTCTTAGCTCGCTGACATCGGACTTTAGTACGCCTACATCGCCTCTTAGCTCGCTGACGTCGGACTTTAGTACACCTAATTCTGCTTTGTTTTCATGCTGCAATTGGGTTAGAGTCTGCAGTTGCTCCAATACCATTTCCTGAAAGTTTTCGGTATTCACCTTGTCACCTCCAATTGCATTTATTTCCTAACCAGACCATAGCAAACAGGTGTTCGCTTGTCAAGTAAAATTAGTTTCCATACTAATACAACAAATGGGTCGCAAATCCTGCCCGTAACAAGAAAAGCGCGCTCTTTCGGTTTCCTCAGCGCGTACTGCTTACATTAGCAACTTCGCTATCTGCGAAGCGTTATAATTTCAGCAGTAAAAAAAAAGCAGTCATCAGTGTTCAACTGATGACTGCTGTGTTTACATGGTGGGCGATGACGGGGTCGAACCGCCGACATCCTGCTTGTAAGGCAGGCGCTCTCCCAGCTGAGCTAATCGCCCTAATGGTGACCCCTACGGGAATCGAACCCGTGTTACCGGCGTGAAAGGCCGGTGTCTTGACCGCTTGACCAAGGGGCCATATTAAGATATTTTGGTGGGCCCACTAGGATTCGAACCTAGAACCGACCGGTTATGAGCCGGGAGCTCTAACCGTTGAGCTATGGGCCCAGGCTTACCGAGTAGACAAAATCCACCAGGTTACGTGCGCTACCGCTTGAAGCTTGTTCAGTAGTGCATTGCCTATTATAGCGAAATATTTGCTGTTCGTCAACCCCATATATGACTAATAATTTCTGGAAGTTATTCCAGGTAATCTTTCAGGCGCTTACTGCGCATGGGATGACGCAATTTGCGTAAAGCTTTGGCTTCAATCTGCCGGATACGTTCCCGGGTTACGCCAAATACCTGGCCTACTTCTTCAAGGGTACGGGAGCGGCCGTCTTCCAGCCCGAACCGCAGGGTCAGCACTTTTTTCTCCCGTGGTGTAAGAGTCTCCAAAACATCATCCAGCTGTTCTTTTAAAAGTTCAAAGGCTGCTGCTTCGGCGGGAGCCTGCACATCCTGATCTTCAATAAAGTCGCCCAAATGGGAATCGTCTTCCTCACCAATAGGCGTTTCCAGGGAAACCGGCTCCTGAGCAATTTTTAAAATCTCCCGGACGCGCTCCTCAGAGATATTCATAACATGGGCTATTTCATCGGGAGCAGGCTCGCGGCCCAACTCCTGCACCAATTGCCGGGAAACGCGGATAAGTTTATTGATGGTTTCCACCATATGAACGGGAATGCGGATGGTCCGCGCCTGGTCTGCGATGGCGCGGGTTATGGCCTGCCGAATCCACCAGGTGGCATAGGTACTGAATTTATAACCTTTACGGTAGTCAAACTTCTCTACCGCTTTAATCAGGCCCAGGTTACCTTCCTGGATTAAGTCCAAAAACAGCATACCGCGGCCCACATATTTTTTGGCAATACTAACGACCAGGCGAAGGTTAGCTTCGGCCAGGCGGCGCTTTGCTTCTTCATCCCCTGCTTCCATTCGCTTAGCCAGCGCTATTTCTTCATCGGAGCTAAGCAGGGGGATTTTACCGATTTCCTTGAGATACATGCGGACGGGATCGTTAACGCCAATGCCCTCAGGTACGGTCAAATCGATTTCTTCTTCGGGTGTATCTTCTTCTTCCTTGATGGTTTCTTCATCCACATCCAGCGTTTCCAGTTCGGCCACGTCATCCACAACGTCCACACCGAGGCGGGAGAGGTGATCGTAAAACTCATCAATTTCTTCGGCAGATAAATCCATTTCCTGCAGCGGCTCAATGATTTCTTTATATGTGAGCAGGCCGCGTTTTTTACCGCGCTGTACGAGTTCATCCTGAATCAATTTGAGCTGCTCTGCTTTTTCCAAACCTTTAGCCAACACCTTTCCCTCCTTCCCTGGGATGATTAATTGTTTCTTCCAGCTTGCGTAGTTCCAACCATTTTTTTGACAACTCGTTTATTTCCCCTTTCGCAGCGACGGGGTCCAAACTCGCCATTTGCGCTTCCAGTTCCTTGCGTTGGCGGGCGATACGGACACATTTCAAAAGTCTGATACAATCGTCGATCGCTTTTTTAGCGATTTTTTCGTCATATTCTTCATGTATTAACAAACGGCTAAGAGTTTGCCGGTGTTTTTCCTCTTGCAGGGAATCAAGCAGCCGTGCTGCCGAAAAACTTGCTTTTTCTTTCTGTGCTTCTAAAAAGGCGGGTATAAGTTCGGCCGGAAAATCTTCTTCTTCCAGTTGTCCGGCAGATTCTTCAATCAGTGAGGGGAACCGGCCCCACAAAGCAATGATTTGCATGGGCGCCTTTTGGGCCGCGGTTTCTCTTTGCAAAGAAGGTTTAATAGTTGAGGATTTGCGGGTCTGACTGTGTGGCCTGGAGGCTGACTGTTTCTTTTTGTTTAACTCTTCGCGAACTGCAGTGGCAGGAAGCTTAAGCATGGCTGCAGCCTTTGTTACATAGTCTTCCCGTTCCATGGCATTATCCACAGAAGCCAAAATTTCACTGATTTTATTGAACAGGCGAATTCTGTCTTCATCTTTGTCCAAAGAATACTGCTGGGCCAAACTGGCCATCTGGTAGTCTACAAGAAGCAGTGCCTCTCCGATAATATCTTTGCGAAAGGCATCCCCACCATGGCGGCGGATATAATCATCGGGATCCATCCCGGCAGGTAAGCGGCCAACTTTCACCAGACAGCCTGCTGATTTAAGAATTTGCAGTCCGCGCCACGTGGCAGCCTGGCCGGCGGCATCAGCATCATAAACAATAACCACTTCCTCAGCCTGGCTGCGCAACAGCCTGGCCTGGGCTTCTGTCAAAGATGTGCCCAGGGAAGCCACAGCATTGGTCACTCCTGCCTGATGCGCTGCAATGACATCCATATATCCTTCAAATATTATTGCCTGCTTTTCACGACGAATCGCTTCGCGTGCCAGGTGGATGGCGTAAAGATTTTTGCCTTTATCAAATAATGGCGTTTCCGGGGAGTTGAGATACTTAGGCTCACCATCATCAAGGATCCGGCCGCCAAAAGCGATTGTTTCACCCCGTGGGCTGCAAATGGGAAAAGTAATGCGATTTCTAAAGCGGTCATAAGTTTTTTTAGGATTGTCACTTAACAGTCCTGCATCCAGCAGCTCGCGTTCAGTAAAGTCTTTTTTTCTCAAAAATTGCTTAACCGCTTCCCAGCGGTTAGGGGCAAAGCCCAAACCAAAACTTTCTATAATCTCCCGGGTCAGGCCGCGCTTCTCCAGATAGTGCAGTGCTTTTGCGCCATCCTGATGCTGCAACCAGTAACGATAGTATTTATCCGCCCAGGCCATGGCTTCGCGTAATCGACTTTTTTTCTGCTCGGCCCGCTGTGCTGCCACTGAACTTACCGTGCTGGGCAACTGCATGCCGGCACGCCGGGCCAGTTCTTTCACTGCTTCGGGAAAGGGAATCCCTTCCATTTTCATCAGAAAGGAAAATACATTGCCTCCTTCGCCGCAGCCAAAGCAGTGAAAAATTTGTTTGTCCTGTGATACACTGAAGGAAGGAGTTTTTTCGCCATGGAACGGGCAAAGTCCAAAATAGTTACGGCCCGACCTTTTTAGCTGAACATATTCAGAAATCAGTTCCACCACATCAAAGCGGGTTCTGACTTCATCAACAAACTCATTGGGGATATTCCCTTCCATTTATATCACCTGCGTATTCCTGACGGCAGTCGAGGCATATTTATTCGCCAAAATGCGGCAAATTCCTGCAAAAATTTTCCCGTCATAAATTTCAATAAAAGACCTCATCCCTAAGCAGAGAGACGAGGTGGTTGTTGGGCTGTGAAAGCCTGCTTTGCCTCTCTTTACAGCATAATGACTGCCTGTTTCCTCCTTTGCCTGACAACCTTTTTGGTTCGTCAAACTTTACCATTTTATTCTACATCACTTGTTTGATTCCTTCTTTTTCACATTAATCCTATCATTTACTTATAAATATAAAATAATTTAACGTGCTTTATTATATACCATTTCCTGCTTATTATACGATTTTCTGCTTAATTACTGCGTTTTAAGCACTTTTCCAGGGCTTTGGCAAAAAAAACTCATGATATCGTGCTAAAATGTAGCGATCGGTCATGCCTGCCACATAATCGCAAACAGTTTGCGGCAATCCTTCCGACTCTATACGGCGCTTGGAATCTTCCGGCAAAAAGTCAGGTTCGGCAAGCAAGTAGTTATATACTGATTCAATTACATGCCGGGCACGATGCTCCTCCCTCTTGGCATTGGAGCCAATATAAACACAGCGGAACATAAAATCACGCAGGCTGTTCATGGCTTCAGTCATTTCCTCACCAATGGTAATGGCTTCTTTTTGCCAGGAATTTTCTATCATTGCTTTGACCATCCTGTTAATACGCACAGAGGAGTTCTCACCTAAGATCCTGATTTCTGCCACCGGCATATCGCTGAAGTTTAAAATGCCGGCCCGCAGGGCATCATCAATGTCATGATTAATATATGCAACACGGTCACAGATTTTTACCAACTGTCCTTCCAGCGTGGCCGGAACAAAGGGACCGGTGTGATGCAAAATTCCATCACGAACCTGTTCTGTAAGGTTTAACCCCTTATCCCTTTCCAACACATCTACTACACGCAGGCTTTGTTCATTGTGCTTAAAGCCACCGGCATGCGTGGCATCGAGGATATCTTCACCGGCGTGGCCAAAAGGCGTATGCCCCAGATCGTGGCCTAAAGCAATGGCCTCCGTCAGGTCTTCATTTAGCTTAAGGGCTCGGGCAACGGTCCGGGCAATCTGACAGACTTCCAGAGTATGAGTTAACCTGGTTCTGTAATGGTCTCCTTCAGGAGCAATAAAAACCTGTGTTTTATGTTTCAAACGCCGAAATGCTTTAGAATGAATTATTCTGTCGCGGTCACGCTGAAAAGCTGTACGCACATCACACTCAGCTTCCGGCCTGGCCCGACCCGCATCATTACTTCGTGCCGCCCCGGGGCACAGGAGCTTTTCTTCCCAGGCTTCCGCTTCTTTTCTCAGCAGCATGCCGCTCCCCCATTTCTCTTTGAACGCGCGCTTTTCCATGCCAGAAAAGCAAATACTTTATAGTTCCTTTAAAGCAGTGATAATACATTTCGCTATCTGCACCTAAAAACCTTTATCGGAAAAAAAAGCAACATAAAATTCATTTTTTATTCACAAATTGCTCATATTTGTGGGGTAGAGTTATGTTAAAGTGTGAATATTTCATCTCTTGCATGTAAGAAAGAGTTCATCCTTTGTTCACGAACATGACACATTTGCTTGTTATAATAAGTTATAAGCCACGCAATTGTGGGTTGTGTGGCAAGAAGCGCAAGGCAACGTTGTGGCAAACGTTGCTTTTTTTTACCTATAACGCTTCGCTATCTGCAAAGCGTTATAATTTTCTGGCACTATGAAAAAAAGGCCCTGCCGCATGCGGCAGGGCTTCTTTTATGCTTTTTTAAGAGTGAAATAGAAGGTGGAGCCTTTGCCGGGTGTACTCTCCAGTCCTACGTCGCCGCCGTGGGCATCCACAATTTGTTTTACAATGGATAATCCCAGGCCGGTCCCGCCAAAGCTGCGTGTACGGGCCTTATCAACCTTATGGAAGCGTTCCCAGATTTTATCCTGCTCCTCCGGAGGTATACCCATGCCGGTGTCGGTTACCTGAACTTCAACCTTATCGCCCACATCTTTGGCAGACAGGGTTATTTTTCCACCGGGAGGTGTAAAGGATATGGCGTTACCCAGCAGGTTAATTAGTACCTGCTGAATCCGGTCACGGTTTCCTGTTACCGCAGAAATGTTTTCAGGTGTATCGATGTCCACCGACAATTCCTGTTTGGCAACCTGGGGCTGCAGCTTAGATGCCACATCGGCAAACAACGGCTTGAGCTCAATGGTTTCCATGGGCCATCCCACCTCCCCTTTCTCCAGGCGGGAGAGATCTAAGAGGTCACTGACTAATCGGTTTAACCGTACCGTTTCATCCAAGATTACATTAAGGTAGCGGTCCTGACTTTCTTTATCCTCAGCCAATCCGTCAAGCAGCGCCTCCACAAAGCCCTGAATAGAGGTCATGGGCGTCCTTAACTCATGGGAAACATTGGCCACAAAATCACGCCGCATTTGTTCTAAGTGACGCACTTCCGTTACGTCCTGCAGAATACCCACCGCACCCCAGGTCTGATTATTCCGGTACAGAGGGGCTATTTGCAGGGAAAGGACCTTGCCGCCAAACACCTGGTATTCAGCGGAGTGAACTTCACTGCTGGCAATTACATCCATAAATAACTGATTCATTTCTTCCTGAGGCAATAAAGAGCTTATCTCTTTGCCGGTCAGATCTGTTTCACTCAGCTTGAGAAGCGAGCGGGCCTGGGGGTTGGCCAGAATAACTTTTCCCTGCCCGTCAATGGCCATTACACCTTCATTCATACTTAGCATGATGTTTTCCAGTTTAGACTTTTCGTGGGACAAATCCTCTACCGTTTGCTGCAGTGTAGAGGACATATAGTTAAAGGTGTGGGCCAGCTGACCCACTTCATCGCTGGAGGCAACCTCAACCTGCTGCTGGTAATTTCCATCCGCCACCTCCAGTGCAGCCCGGTTCATCTGCTGCAGAGGCAATGAAATTGATTTGGACATAAAGAAGCCCACAATCATGGACAGTAGGGTAGCCAGTGCCCCCGCATACAGAATCATCTGGCGCATCTGACCCACCGTATCGGAAATTCCGGTTAAAGGCGCGTTAAGAAAAATACCGCCCACCACTTCGTTCATAACCATTGTGGGAACAGCTACCGTAACCACCTGCTCATTTGTGCCGGGCAAAAATATTCTTTTAGAGATAGACTGGCCCTGCATAACCTGCGACAACTCATCATCGGTGAGGCGCACACGCAAACCGGTTTCTTCAAAACCTGGACAAGAGGCCAGAAGCAGTTCTTCTCGCCACAAATAATGCAGCTCTGCGTCGAGAAAACTCTGCAGACTTAACATAAGATAATTAGTAATCCGGGGATCCTGAAAACCAGCAATTTCATTGGCAATAATTCCGGAAACCTGTTCACCCTGGATGCGCAGTTCCCTTTCCCGGGCATTATAAAAGTATGTCTGAAAAAGCTGGGTAAGAAAAAGGCTAACAACAAATAAGGTGATCAGAATGATCACCAAATATGTCGTTAGCAGTTTGCTGAAGATGTTGGATTTCATTTTTCCTGCACCTCGAACTTATAGCCAACTCCCCAGATAGTTTTAACGTGGGGGGTGTTGCCGTCCCGCTCCACCTTTTCCCTAAGTCGCTTAATATGGGTATCCACTGTACGCAGGTCACCATAGTAGTCATAACCCCAAACCGCAGTCAGCAACTGCTCGCGGGTAAAGACTTTTCCGGGGTGTGTGGCCAAAAACCACAACAAATCAAATTCTTTTGGCGTCAGCGTAACTTCCCGGTCATCCACATGGACCTCCCGGGAAGAATGGTTGATGGCCAAACCCGGAAATGTCAACACATCTTCGGTGTCAGTCTGCTCCTCCGGTGTAGCTCTGCGCAGAATTGCTTTTACTCTGGCTACCAGCTCACGGGGAGAAAAGGGCTTGGTTAAATAATCGTCTGCTCCCAGCTCCAGGCCCAGAACCTTATCAAATTCTTCGCCTTTGGCAGTTAGCATAATTATGGGCACTTCGGAAAACTTGCGCACTTCACGGCAAACATCCCAACCGTCCAGCTTGGGAAGCATTAAATCAAGAATAATCAACTGAGGAGTGGTTGATTTCGCTTTTTGCACGGCTTCCTCTCCGTCTGCAGCCAGGGCAACGGTAAAGCCTTCCTTTTCCAGGTACAGACGCACCAACTCACGAATATGTTCTTCATCATCTACGATTAGAATCAGACCTTCACTCAAGGCACTCCCTACTTTCCTCTAGGCTCATGAGGTTATTATACATGAAAAAGACCTATTTCACAATCATTCTCCTACGTATTGTAGAATTATTAAGAAATATTGTTATTTTTCCCTGTAGTTTTCTCTGGATCTGGCAAAT